>CAMMCS010000108.1 GCA_946494635.1 uncultured Oscillibacter sp.
TGGAACTCAACAAGTACTGCCCCTTCTGCAAGAAGCACACGCTCCATACCGAGACCAAGTAACCGGCGACGATTGAAAAGAAAGGGCGTGTAAAGCGTTATGGCAGAAGAAGCGAAGAAGAGAAGCCGCGGGCAGTGGTTCCGCGAGATGAAAGGCGAACTGAAGAAGATCATTTGGCCCAGCCGTCAGACCGTTCTGAAAAACACCGGTACCGTGCTGCTGTGCTCCCTGATCATCGGCGCGTGCATCTGGATTTTTGACTTTGTCATGGTCACTGCCGTTCAGATGATCCTCAGCCTCTTCGGCGGTTGATGAGGTAAGGACATGGCAGAAGGCGCGAAGTGGTATGTAGTCCATACCTATTCCGGCTATGAGAACGCCGTCAAGGCCAGCATTGAGAAGTTCGTGGCCGGCCGCGGGATGGAGGATATGATCCTCCGGATCGAGGTTCCCATGGAGAAGGTGACCGAGGTCACGGACTCCGGCACCTCCAAAGAGGTGGAGCGGAAGGTATTCCCCGGCTATGTGCTGATCAAGATGGTTATGACGGACGACACCTGGCATCTGGTGCGGAATGTCCGCGGCGTCACCGGCTTTGTGGGCAGCGCCAACAAGGCCATCCCCCTGACGGAGGAAGAGGTGCTGTCCATGGGCATGGAGAAGCATGAGATTGTGGTCAACTACCATGTGGGAGACCATGTGCGGATTGTGGACGGTCCCCTCTCCAGCTTCACCGGCGTGGTGGAGGAGATCGAGCCTGAGAAGAACCGGGTCAGCGTAATGGTATCCATGTTCGGGCGGGAGACTCCCGTGGAACTGGAGCTGGACCAGGTCGAGGTCCAGAACTGACAAGTGATGCTGCGCCTCTGGCGCCGCCCCGCCGGGCGTTACCGGCGGAAAAGTGGGAGGGGCATTCCAGGCCCCGCCAAAGACGGCCCTGCGCCGCCACCACATTATAGATTTAGGAGGTGCTACTGAAGTGGCACAGAAGATTACTGGTTATGTGAAGCTGCAGATTCCCGCAGGCAAGGCGACTCCCGCGCCCCCCGTCGGCCCCGCTCTGGGCCAGCACGGCGTGAACATCGCCGCCTTTACCAAGGAGTTTAACGAGCGCACCAAGAACGACGTGGGCATGATCATCCCCGTGGTCATCACCGTGTATGCGGACCGCTCTTTCTCCTTCATCACCAAGACGCCCCCCGCGGCGGTCCTGATCAAGAAGGAGTGCAACATTGAGTCCGGCTCCGGCGTCCCCAACAAGACCAAGGTGGCCACCATCTCCAAGGCCTCCATTCAGAAGATCGCTGAGATCAAGATGAAGGATCTGAACGCCGCCAACCTGGAGTCCGCCATGAGCATGATCGCCGGCACCTGCCGGTCCATGGGCGTTGTGGTGGGCGACTGAGCCCGGCGCCTGCGCATTCCATACAGCAAGCGGCCCTGAGGCCGCACCATACAGTGGGAGGATTCCGTTCCGAAGAACCACTATGAGGAGGAAATAACATTGTTTAGAGGCAAGAAATATAAGGAAAGCGCCAAGCAGATCGACAAGGGCACTCTGTACGAGGCTTCTGAGGGTCTGGCGCTGATCTGCAAGACCGCCAGCGCAAAATTCGATGAGACGGTCGAGCTGCATGTGAAGCTGGGCGTTGACTCCCGTCACGCTGACCAGCAGGTTCGCGGCGCCATCGTGCTGCCCCACGGCACCGGCAAGACCGTCCGGGTCCTGGTGTTCGCCAAGGGCGACAAGGCCGACGCTGCCCGGGAAGCCGGCGCGGATTATGTGGGCGATATGGATATGGTGGAGAAGATCCAGAAGGAGAACTGGTTTGACTTTGACGTGGTGGTCGCCAGCCCTGACATGATGGGTGTTGTGGGCCGCCTCGGTAAGGTTCTGGGCCCCAAGGGCCTGATGCCCTCTCCCAAGGCCGGCACCGTTACCCCTGACGTGGCCAAGGCCGTGCAGGAGGTCAAGGCCGGTAAGATCGAGTACCGCCTGGACAAGACCAACATCATCCACTGCCCCATCGGCAAGGTGTCCTTCGGCCCTGAGAAGCTGACCGACAACTACAACGCTCTGATGGGCGCCATCGTGAAGGCGAAGCCCGCCTCCGCCAAGGGCCAGTATATTCGTTCCTGCGTGGCTGCGTCCACCATGGGCCCCGGCGTGAAGATGAACACGGCGAAGCTGATCTGATCTTAAAGAGGGGACTTCGTCCCCCCTTTAGATCCCCCCTCACCAGTCTGCGGACTGGTGGACGCCGCCCAGGGCGGCTGGGTCAATGAATTTTCGGCAGGCGCATGTCCTGCCGAAAATGATTGAAATTCTTCTTCCGCCGTTGGCGGAAGAACCGGAAAACCGCAGGTTTTTCCTGGCCCTTTTTCCCGTGCCTGCGAGGGATGGGAGAGAGGAAGATTTGATTTAATTCTTGACAAATCGTCGAGAATTAAATATAATACCAGATGCGTTCCAAAGACAGCAGGTGGCGCAAGCCGTAAATCCTGCCGAGGGCGGCAAACTTGCTTTGCTATCCGTCCCTGTGTCTTTGCGCACAGGGACGGTTCCTTTTTTGAACGCACCGACAATTTTCCTGGAGGTGAACACTAGAATGCCTAACGCAAAGGTCTTATCCGAAAAGCAGGCCATCGTGGCCGAGCTGACTGAGAAGATCCAGAAAGCTTCCGCCGGCGTGCTCGTGGACTACAAGGGCATCACCGTTGAGGAGGACACCGCGCTGCGCAGAGAGTGCCGGGAGAACGGCGTCGACTATGCCGTTGTCAAGAACACCCTGCTCCGCTTTGCCTTCAACAACACCGGCCTGGGTGAGCTGGATGACCTGCTCAACGGTACCACGTCCCTGGCTCTGTGTGAGGAGGATGTGGTTGCTCCCGCCCGTGTCATGAGCGACTACGCCAAGAAGCTCAACGAGAAGTTTGAGATCAAGGGCGGCTTCATGGACGGCAAGCCCGTCTCTCTGGAGACCATCCACTCTCTGGCTTCCATCCCGGCTCTGCCCGTGCTGCGCGCCCAGTTCCTGGGCACCATGCTGGCCCCCATCACCGGCCTGGCTGTTGTCCTGAAGCAGATCGCCGAAAAGGGCGGCGAGCCCGTGGCCGCCGCTGCCGAGGAGGCTGCTCCCGCCGAGGAGGCTGCTCCCGCTCCTGCCGCTGAGTAAAACAGACGGCACACTCATATTTTTAAAATTTACAATTAGGAGGCTATTACAATGTCTGAGAAAGTTACCGCTATGATCGAAGAGATCAAGGGCCTGACCGTTCTGGAGCTGAGCGAGCTGGTTCACGCTCTGGAGGAGGAGTTCGGCGTTTCCGCTGCTGCTATGGCCGCTCCCGCTGCCGGCGCTGCTGCTCCCGCTGCTGAGGAGAAGACCTCCTTTGATGTGGTTCTGGCCGGCTTTGACGCTGCTGCCAAGATCAAGGTCATCAAGGTTGTCCGTGAGATCACCGGCCAGGGCCTGGCCGAGGCCAAGGCCACTGTCGAGGGCGCTCCCAAGACCCTGAAGGAGGGCGTGTCCAAGGACGAGGCCGAGGCTCTGAAGAAGCAGGTCGAAGAGGCCGGCGGCAAGGTCGAGCTGAAGTAATCGACTTCCATATTGGAGAGAAATTCCCCGTCCATCGGACGGGGAATTTTTTCATTTCGCCGGAAACCGTGAGATGAAACCCCCGCTGCTCTCGTTTTACGTTTGAAAAGCTTTTCAAGGAGACAGGACATGACGGAGAAAGCCTTTGAAGACGCCGTGGAGCGATATCTGGACCTGGTGTACCGGCTGGCCCTCAACTGCCTGCGGAACCCCGCCGACGCGGAGGACGCCGCCCAGACGGCGATGCTGCGGCTGTGGCAGTCGGGAAGCGTTTTCCCCAATGACGACCAGCTGCGCTACTGGCTGGTGCGGGTGACGCTGAACGTCTGCAAAGACACGGCCCGCAGCCCCTGGAGGCGGCGGATGGTGCCGCTGGAGCACTGCCGGGAGCCGGCCTTTGACACGCCGGAGCACCAGACGCTCTACGCAGAGGTCATGTCCCTGCCGGCCAAATACCGCCTGCCGCTGTACCTCTATTACTATGAGGGCTATGCGGTGGCGGAGGTGGGGGAGCTGCTGGGCCTGAAGCCCTCCACCGTACAGACCCGGCTGGCCCGGGCAAGGGAGAAGCTGAGAATGATACTGACGGAGGAATGAACCATGGGAAATCGATATCGGGAGACATTTGACCAGGTGCGGGCCTCCGAACGACTGCGGAAGGAGGTTCTGGAGATGGCGAAGAAGGAGCAGGCGGTGCCGCCAAAGCGCCGGATTCCAAAAGCGGCCCTGATTGCGGCTGTATTGATTCTTGCGCTGGCGGGTACCACCCTGGCGGCTGTTGGGATGCCCCGGACACTGCGGGACTGGTTTGCTATGGAATGGCAGGCGAGGACTGACAGAGACATCAGCCTGGAGCAGCTGACATTGATCGACAGTCTGACGCAAGAGGTGGGAGTCAGCGACACGCAGAATGGAATTACGGTCACGCTGGATTCCATTACCGTGGGAAACAGCTCCGTGTGGATGATGCTGAATGTCAGCGGAGCATACGGCGAGAATGAGGATCTGCGGTATCATTTTGATGGCATTGATCTGACACTGGATCCGGACCCGGAGCAGCAGCCCAATACGCCCGGAGGACATGGTTTTGACTACATCTATTCCCGCGTGAACAGCGATGGGACTTTAATGATTTTGGTTCGATTCGAGATTGATCTGGCGGGACTGGGCTCCCTGACGGACGTCCATCGTGAGGCGACGCTCCTGCTGGAAGATGTGGTCTGCAATGACATGACAGATCCGGAGGACGAGGATAAGGCTCTGGCGGAGGGGGCCTGGACGCTGCAATTTGATCTGGAGCCCCAGGCCATGGACACGGTAGCGATTCCAGGGCAGATTCAGGCGGATGCCCGCAGTACGGAAGGCAGGGGAACCAAAACGGTGACCTTCTGGGATGTGGAGATCACAGCGACGGACATCACCTATGTACAGTCCAGAGAGGATCAGATGTATGATGTACGGCCGGTTCTAGTCCTTGAGGATGGCACGGAGATCGAGGTTGGAAGCGGCGGCAGCCGTTTCCGGGATGAGTCACGCACAGAGTGGAGCAGCGTCTGGTACTGGCCGGTGCCGTTGGATGTGCGGGACATTGTTGCCCTCCGCTTTGGCAGCACAGAGATCCCCTTGGCCTGAGCGGGAACAGGGGGAGAGCGTTCTGCCCCTCCGGATTCCACGGCTCTGTTCACAGAATGTTTTCAGATCCGGCGGGAATGTTTCCAATTTGTTGTTGCTTGCGTGGAGCCCCATTCTGTATAATAGGCCAGCGGTCAGTGAAAGACCGCAAAATCTTCTGAAAAGGATGGAACCTCACATGAAACGAACAATCACTGCCCTGCTGGCGGCGCTGATGCTGCTGACCCTGGCGGCCTGCGGCTCCAATCAGGGCGCTTCCGGGAACGGGGACGCGGCGGCCAGCGGCACGTCGGACAGCACGGAGGAGGCCACAGCAACGGTCAGCGGCGTGGTGAACCGGCTGGACGATTACCTGGTGCTGCTGACGGACGATGGAGAATACGTCGTTTTTGACTTTGGCAAGGATGTGGACGCGGCCGCCCTGGAAGAGGGGGACAGCGTGACGGTCACCTATACGGGAGAGCTGGGCAGCGAGGATCCGGCGCCGGTAGCGGTTTCCGTGGAAAAGGCAGAGGAGTCATAAGAGGCAGGAACCGAGATATAAAAAACCGGCCCGCAGCCTGCGGGCCGGTTCGGTTTTATAGGGGGTCTTCCGCATGTCCGATCAGATCCCGGACGACCACGCTGCCCAGCAGAAGCCCGGCGGCGGCGGGAACCCAGGGATTGCTGGCGGGCACGCTGCGGCGGCCAGGGGGCGGCGACTCCGGCTGGGCGGGGGAGACCGGCTCCTCCGGGCTGAACACCACCTTCAGGCGGCAGATGCCCCGGGCGCGCAGCTCCTTGCGCATCACCCGCGCCAGGGGGCAGCCGTAGGTCCTGGAGATATCCGTCACCTGCAGCAGTGTGGGATCCAGCTTATTCCCCGTGCCCAGGGCCATGACGAGGGGGATCTGCAGCCGAAGGGCTGTCTCCGCCAGATCCAGCTTGCAGGATACCAGGTCGATGGCGTCCACAATATAGTCGTACCGGCAGCCCTCCGGGAAGAACCGCTCCCGGTGGGCGGCGTCGTACAGGCCGTGGATGGGGTGGATCACCGCCTCCGGGTTGATGTCCCTGAGGCGGGCGGCCACGGCCTCCGCCTTGGGTTGACCCAGGGTGGAGTGGAGCGCCTCCAGCTGGCGGTTCAGATTGGTGAGGGAGACAGTGTCGCTGTCTACCACGGTCAGCTCGCCGATCCCGGAGCGGGCCAGGCACTCGGCGGCATAGCTGCCCACGCCCCCCAGACCGAACAGGATCACATGGCACGCCGCCAGACGGCGCTGTGCCGCCTGACCCCAGAGCATCTCGCTGCGAAGAAAGGGATGTTCCATATCAGACCTCCTTTGCACGGTCGGGTGCGGAAAACGTTATTCGTTTGCCCTTCTAAACCCGGCGGTTGTGTTTGGTGGAAAGGATGAGCCCCCCAACCGCATGCCCCCAGAAAACCGGGGGGCAACGG
>CAMMCS010000109.1 GCA_946494635.1 uncultured Oscillibacter sp.
TTCATTTCCCACGTAAAGTGGAGCCTCCCGGCGGGTCCAGTCGCTCACGCCAGCTCCACGACACGCCGCTCCGTATACGACGCCAGGGCGCCGGTCAGCAGCTGGTGGCCCCGCAGGGCCTCGTCGGGGGTGAAGCACCCGAACTCGCAGGGCAGGCCCCGCAGCTCGCTGACATAGGCGGCGAACATCTGCAGCAGGGAGTCGGAGAAGCCGAACTCGAAAATCCCTCCGGTGATCACCGGGAACAGGGTCTTCTGCCCCACCACCAGTCGGGCCCAGGCCTGCTCCCGGCCGACGGCCTGGGTATAGTACACGGCGTTGGGGTCGTCGGTGGAGAACCGCGCGGACATCTTCAGACCGTCGATCTCATACTCCACGCTGTTGGTGCAGCCGGGGGCCATGCGCTTCATCTCGAAGGTCATGGGGAAGCGGTCCACCGCCCCGTCCTCCCCCTCGCACAGCAGCAGGGCGTTGTCCCAGGTCTCACAGGGCACGGGGTTGCCCTGGGCGTCGGGCCGGGTCTTGACCAGATTGGCCAGCTGGGCGCTCACCGTCACCGGGCGCAGGCCCAAACGGAAGGGAAGGTGCTGGGTGTGGATGCCCAGGTCGCCCATGCAGCCGTACTCCCCGTTGGCCGCTCTCTGGCGCTTCCAGTTGATGGGCTTCGTCAGGTCCATATCCGACGAGTGCTTGATGGCGAAGCGGGCCTCGATGATCCGCCCGAAGGCCCCCTCCCGGAACCAGCGCACCATCTGCTGGACTGCCGGATAGAAGGGGAACTCGCTGGCGCAGCGGACAAATACCTCCGGATGCTCCTCCATGGCCGCCAGGATCTGCCGGCAGGCCGCCAGGTCCATGCCGAAGGGCTTCTCCCCCAGCAGGTGCTTGCCCGCCCGGATCACATCCGTGTACACCTGGCCGTGGAGATGGTGGGGCACGGCGCAATACACGGCCTCCACCTCGGGATTGGCCAGCAGCTCGTGGTAATCGCTGTAAAAGTACTTGGTGTCCGGGACCTGGGAGAACCACCGGCGGTTGGCCTCGTTGAGGTCGCAGGCCGCCACGATCACCGGCCGTGGGATGTCCCCCAGCAGGTGCAGCCAGCGCATGGACGCGCTGGCGAACTCCCGACCCATCAGCCCGCAGCCGATGACGCCGAATTTTACAGTCCCGCTCATACCTTTGCCTCCTTTGCCTCCTTCGCCCCCTCCAGGGCCGTCAATTCCTCGTCAAACAGGGCCAGCAGCCGGCCGACCATCGTCTCCGTGGCGATCAGCGGCAGCTTCGTCAGCGCAACCGGCGGGCAGTTGGGCTTGTAGGTCTGGGCGCTGATGTCCACGCAGCGGCGGTTCATGGCGGCGCAGAAGGCCGCCGCGTCCTCCACGCTTAAAAACCGCAGGGCCGTCATATGGGCGTCCCCCTCCACGCCGGCGCAGACAGCCGGGTGGCGGGCGGTCAGCTCGGCGGCCCCCTGGTGGAAGGTCCGGCCCACGGCCTCGATGTGCTCGCCGTTGGCCTGAATGAAGGCCATGGTGATCAGGTAGGCCAGGCTGGCCAGCTCCTCCTGGCCGTTGGTCACCAGGGCGCCGAACTGGGTCAGGCTGTCGAAGGCGCCGCTGGCGAGGATCCTGCTGGCGGGATAGCACCCGCCGCCGAAGCCCTTGCCGGCGGATACGAAGTCCGGCGTGAGGCCGTATTTGCGGAACAGGAACAGCCCGTCGTACCAGGCGCAGGACTGGATCTCGTCGCACAGAACCGGCGTGTCGCTGTCCCGGCAGGCCTGGTAGGCGGCCCGCAGGTACTCCGGCGTCAGGCGGATGCCGCCGTAGTTCATCAAGATGATCTCGTGGCAGAAGCCTGCGGTCTTGTAGGGCGCCTGGTTCCACGTCCGGATGGCCTCCCGGAAGGCGGCCTCGTCGTTGATGGGCACGGACACCACCTTATAGAGGCCCGCTCCCTCGGCCTTTTCCGTGAAGTCCGGCCACAGCCCCCGCAGGGTCTGGGCGACCACCGTGGTGCCGTGGTAATTCCCGGTGAGGCCGCCGGCGTTGTCGGCGATCACCAGGAACACCGGAATCCGGCCCGCGTAGGGGACCGCCTTGCCGTCGATCTCATAGAACCGGGACAGCATCATCTTCAGCGCCGCCTCCACCGCCAGGGAGCCGGTCTCCAGGTTGATGACGCAGCTGAGCACACCCGGCTCGCGGGCGGCCAGCACCTGGTCCACCGCCGGGTCGTCGGGGTCCAGGCCGTTGGCCGCGGCGATCAGCCGCCGCTCCAGCAGCCGGGTGATATAGCCCCGGGTGTTGTTGTGGGTGGCGTTGGGGATCCCCAGGGCCTTGGCCCGCTCGATCAGCCCGTAGCCCGGGAAGTCGTGGCCCAGGGGGATGTGGTAGTGCTCGCTCTTGCCGGCGAAGTAGACCTTTCCGTCCTCGCCCACCCGGAAGGCACCCAGCCCGCCCAGGGGGGCGGCGGCGCTGTGCTGGGCGGCGCGGTAGGAGCCCGTGGGGGCGCCGTCCAGCTCATCCGGGAAGGCGGGGGTCATCTGGGTGCCCACAAGGGCCATCAGCTCCTCCTGCCGGGCGGCGAAGGCCTCGGGGTAGAAATCCACCGGCTCGTGGGCCAGGGCGGACAGCTCCTCATAGGACTGCCCGGTCAGGGCGGCCCGGGCCCTGCAGACGGCGTCGATGTACGCCTCGCCCAGAAGGCTGGCCAGGGAATGCTGAACATTGCGGATCATGGCAGAACTCTCCTTTCAGTTTGCTGCGCGGATCGTCATACGATAGCCCGCGCCGCCTCCGGCGGCGCGGCCCGAAACTTCTCGGCCGGTCTTACACCGGCGTAAACTCTATCCCCAGAATCCTGCACAGCAGGCGGATGCGGGCCTCCCAGCGGCCGGGGACGATGACCTCGTGGTGGGTGCCGCCCTTCTCCAGCCAGGCGGTGACGCAGGGGCGCAGGCCGCTGTCCGGGGCGAAAAACAGGTAGGGCATATCGCAGCCCCGGAGGCCGCACTCGTCCAGGATCTCTCCCCCGGCGTACACCAGGCGGAATTTCCCATCCCCCAGATAGGCCAGGCTCATCACCCCGGCGGGCCCCGGCTCGGGGCAGAAGATGGGGGTGGGCGGGTTGGAGAGGCCGCCCTCCAGAAACACCCGGTCCATCAGGAAGGGCTTGCGGTCCTTCCTGCACAGGGCCCAGTTCCCCTCCCCCGCGTGGCACAGCAAAATGGCGTCGCGGGCAAAGTCCATCATGTACATCTCGCTGAAGTCGCTGGGCCCGCACAGGCGGGTCATGGCGGCCATCCACATGGCGGCGGTGGCGTCCCCCTCGGCGGCGTAGCCGTAGCCGTCGGCCATCAGGCTGGAGGCCGCCAGCAGCGGCAGCTGGGTGAACCGGCCGTCGGCGCCGAACTCCTCAAAGTGGGCGGTGTAGCCCGCGTAGCCGTTGTCCTCCAGGTACCGCTTCAGCCCCAGGTACATCCGAACGGCCTCGGCGTGGCGCTCCGGGGGCATGGCGGGGTCCACGTCGAACACCTCCCGCTCATAGGCCAGGCGCTCGTCGATGTCCTCCCGGCGGACGGCGGCGCAACGGCTCTGCACCGCGCCGATGGAGTCGTAGACAAACTCCGGGCCCAGCTGGCGGTAGACGGCCATATCGTCGGTGACCACGTCGCCCATGCCCGCCAGCCGCCCGATGACGCCGATGCGCATGGAGCGCATGTCCCGGGCCGTGGCCGCGGCGGCGGCGAAGTCGGAGACAAAGGTGAGCAGCTGGCCGTCGGCCCGGGGACCGGCGTAGAATTCACATGGGATGCCCGCCCGCAAAAGGGCGTTGGCGCAGTCCTGGCTGCCGTGGATGCCCTGGTTGACGGTCAGCTCCAGCTCACCGAAGTCCACGCCCACGGACTCATCCGGCTGGACCAGGGCCAGGGCCAGGGGCAGGCAGTTCTCCCGCAGGGCGTGGGCCAGGTACTGGCCCTGGGCGTAGCTGAGCAGGAGGATCAAAATGCCGTCCGCCCCCTCGGCGTTGTAGCGGCCCACCAGCCGCGCCATATCCCCGGCGTTCACCGCCGGGCCGGGAAAGATGAACTCCGCCGCGGGAGCCAGATGCTCCAGCAGGGCGTGGACATAGTCGGTCTGCCGCCGGGTGATGCCCGGGAACAGGGGCTCGTAGCCCTCCAGCATCAGGGCCAGCACGCCCAGGCGCGGTTTTCGCTGTAAATTCATGGCAGCTCCTCCTTCTATACGCATATACGCATTTCCAATCGGCTCCTATGGTAAAAGGCTCAGCCGGAACCATACAGCGGCCTCACCGCCCCGTACAGCCGCCGGTACAGCTCGTAGGCCCGCTGGTAGGCCGGTCCGTTGTCCTCACAGGGGACATACCGGCCCGCCGGGGCGGTCTCCGGCAAACGGCCCGGTTCGATCAGCCCCCCGGCCCACCCGGCCAGCAAAGCCGCGCCCATGGCGGCGGCCTCGGTGCAGGCGGGAACGGTGAAGGTCCGGCCGCACACGTCGGCCTTGATCTGCTGCCACAGCCCGCTGCGGGCGCCGCCGCCCAGGGAGGCCACGGTCCGGACCGGGCACCCCAGCCCCTCCAGCAGGGCGAAGAAGTCCCGCAGCAGGAAGGCCACCGACTCCATGACGCTCCGGGCGAAGTGGGCCCGGGTGGTGGACAGGGTAGCGCCAAAGAAGACGGCCCGGGCCTCGGGGCAGGCGTCCGGGTCCACGCTGCCGGCCAGGAAAGGCAGGAACACCAGCCCATCGCTGCCGCAGGGAACCTTGGCGGCCTGGGCATCCAAAGCGGCGTAGCCCCCGTCCGCCGGCAGGTCCCGGCAGAACTCGTCCCGGAACCACCGCAGGGCCATGCCCGCCGTATTGCCGATGGGCAGGTAGAGATACTTCCCCGCCAGGGCGTGGCGGTAGATGGTGACATGGTGCCCCTCCGCGAACACCGGCGCTTCGGTGCATGCGGCGGCCACCAGGGCGGTGCCGGTGGTCTCGGTGACGGCGCCGGGAGCGACGCACCCGGCGGCCAGGGCCGCGGCGGTCTGGTCCATGGCCCCTGTCGCCACCGGGATGCCCGGGGGCAGGCCTAGAGCCTCCGCCGGGCCGGGCAGCAGGGGGCCTACCGGCTCGCCGCAGTCCAGCAGCTCTGGCAGCATCCCCACCGGGATGCCCGCCGCCGCCAGAGCCTCCTCCCACAGGCCGTCCCGGCCCAGGTGGAACCAGCCCGTGGAGGTGTGCAGGGACTTCTCCCCCGCCAGCCGGCCGGTGAGCCAGTGCAGGAGGTAGTCCTCCAGGAGCAGCAGCTTCTCCGTGCGGGCGAACACCTCCGGCTCCTCCCGCCGCAGCCACAGGGCCTTGGCCAGGGGCAGGGCGCCGGACAGCTCCGGCAGCCCCGTGGCCCGGTAGAACGTCTCGCGGTCAAAGGCGCCGGACAGGAGCTCCGCCTCGGCCCCGGCCCGGCTGTCCAGCCAGACCAGGAAGGGCCCCAGGGGCTCCCCGGCCCGGCCCACGGGAACCAGCGTCTCCCCCTGGGTGGTGAGGCCCAGGGCGGCGGGCCGCCAGCCCGGGGCCATGTCCAGCGCCTCCCGCATCCCGGCGGCGGCCGCCTCCAGGTAGTCCTCGGCCCGGGCCTCCACCCGGCCGTTTTCCGTCCGCAGGCGGTACTCCCGCACGCTGCACGCCAGCAGGTTCAGCTCCGGCGTGAACAGGCACGCCTTCACCGACGAGGTGCCCACGTCCAGCGCGGCGATGCAGGGCCTGCCGGTGGAGGCGGAAACAGGCCCGCCCATCAGGCCTTCCCGTCGCTGCCGAAGACCCGCATGTGGTGCATGGTCTCCCGCTTGACGGTCTCCGTGATGACGGGCATCAGCTCGAACGCGCCGGTAGACTGGTTGAAATGGCTGTTGGCGGCCCGGGCGGCGGCCAGGTTGTTGTGGGTGAAGATGTTCACCTTGGAGATGCCGTTGGCCACGCAGGCGCGGAAATCCTCGTCCGACAGGCCGCTGCCGCCGTGGAGCACCAGGGGGGTGGGGCAGGCGGCCGCGATCCGGGCCAGGCAGTCTAAGTTCAGCACCGGCGTCTGGGTGTACACGCCGTGGGCGGTGCCGATGGCCACGGCCAGGGCGTCGCACCCGCTCTCGCCGGCGAAGCGCACGGCGTCCGCCGGGTCGGTGTACACCGTGCGGGAGATGTCGTCCTCCGCCGAGCCGTTGGAGCCCACGTGCCCGATCTCCGCCTCCAAAGAGCAGCCCGCCTCATGGGCCTTGGCCGCCATATCCCTGGTGCGGCGAAGGTTCTCCTCAAAGGGCAGCATGCTGCCGTCGAACATCACGGAGGAGAACCCCAGGTCGATGGCCCGCGCCACCAGCTCAGGGGTGAACCCGTGGTCGAAGTGCAGCGCCACGGGCACGGCGGCACGGCGGGCCATGCCCAGCATCATGTCGGCGTATTCCTCCAGCGTGGCGGCGGTCAGCAGGCTCTCCGCGGGGCCGATGATCACCGGCGAGCGCAGCTCC
>CAMMCS010000110.1 GCA_946494635.1 uncultured Oscillibacter sp.
GCGCACAGCTCCGCCAGGGAGTTGTCGTAGGAGCGGTTGCCGAAGGTCACCACCGCCGCCGCCAGGGCGCCGTTGCCCTGTACCTGCTCCTGGACGTAGGGCAGCATCTTGTTGGGCAGCTTGCCGGCGTAGGTGGGCATCCCAAATACCACCAGGTCCCCCGCTTCAAATACCAGGGGCTGGGCCCGCTCCGCTGGGCGGGTGAAGCTCCGCCGCTCCAGCGGGACATCCAGCTTTTTCGCCAGAGCCTCCGCGATGGTGTTCACCGTCTTGTCCGTGTTGCCTGTGGCGCTCCAGTACGCCGCGCAGATCCGCTTGACTTCCATGGTGTCTCCTCCTCATCCCGTTATGACATCGCCCGCCCGGGAACCCCGGGCGGGCGATGAACGCGGCTCACAGTGAAAAATCTTCCTCTTTCAGCCGCTCTGTCTCCAGTGCCGCCGGGCGGGGCGGCACCCGCTTCAAGGGGTCGTATTTAAAAGCCCGGCAGTGATGCTCCACCGGCACGATGCCCCGCTTGATGCAGGCCACCTCACGCTCGTTGATCTGCTGGCCCCGCTGGCAGTAAACACAGCGGGGGTCGATATCCTTCCGAAACAGCATGGGCCTTCCTTCTTTCTCCGGCTTCCCGCCTGTTACAGGGCGTACAGCTTGACAGCCTGATCCTCTGCCGTGGCCTTGATCTGGGTGATGGGGTGGTCATAGCTGTCAATGATCTTGGTGGCCATGGGATCCTCCAGCTCCCGCTGGATGGTGCGCCGCAGGTTCCGGGCGCCGTAGGTCATGGAGTAGGACTTCTCCGTCAGGTAGTCCACCAGGGCGTCGTCATAGGTGAAGGTGATGCCCTTCTCCTTCAAAGAGCCCACCAGCTCGTCCAGCATGATGCGGGCAATGCCGTGGAAGTTCTCACGGCTCAGGCGGTTGAAGGTGATGACCGCGTCCACCCGGTTGATGAACTCCGGCCGCAGGAACTGCTGCAGCGCCTTCATGGCCCGGTCCGCATCCTGGTCGTTCACCGTGCGGTCAAAGCCCACGGTGCCCTCCTTGGTGGCGCTGCCGGCATTGGAGGTCATGACGATGATGGTGTTCTCAAAGTTTACCTTCCGGCCGTGGGCATCGGTGATCTCGCCGTCGTCCAGGATCTGGAGAAGGATGTTCAGCACGTCCGGATGGGCCTTCTCAATCTCGTCGAAGAGGACCACGGCGTAGGGCTTGCGGCGGATCTTCTCTGTCAGCTGGCCCGCCTCGTCATAGCCCACATAGCCCGGGGGAGATCCCACCAGGCGGGACACGGAGTGCTTCTCCATGAACTCCGACATATCCAGACGGATCAGGGCATCCGGCGTATTGAACAGGTCGTTTGCCAGCTGCTTCACCAGCTCCGTCTTGCCCACGCCGGTGGGGCCCACAAAGATGAAGCTGACGGGCTTGTGCTTGGGGGAGATCCCCACCCGGTTCCGCCGGACGGCGGCGGCCACAGCCTCCACCGCCTGATCCTGGCCGATGATGTGGCTCTTCAGGCGGCTTTCCAGCTGGCTGAGGCGCTGGAACTCCTGTTCCCGGATCTTGGCCGCCGGGATCTTGGTCCACAGCTCGATGACGTGGGCCAGGTTGTCCATGCTGAGCTGGGGGTCGCCCTTTTCCAGCAGGCCGTTCAGCTCCGTGTTCAGCTGCATCTCCCTGCTCTTCAGCTCCGCCATCCGGGCGTAGTCCTGCTCCGTCTTCTCCTCCTGCTCCTCCAGCATGGTGCGCTCTTTCTCATAGTCGTCCAGCTCCCGCTGGATCTCCATGCGGCGGGAGATGTCCGGATCCTTCAGGTTCAGGTCGGAGCAGGCCTCGTCGATCAGGTCGATGGCCTTGTCCGGCAGGAACCGGTCGGTAATGTACCGCTCGGAGAGCAGCACCGCCTGGCGCAGAATCCCGTCCGGGATCTTCACCCCATGGAACTGCTCGTACCGGGGCGCCAGGCCCCGGAGGATCTGGACAGAGTCCTCGATGGAGGGCTCGTTCACTGTCACCGGCTGGAACCGCCGCTCCAGGGCGGTGTCCTTCTCGATGGACTTGCGGTACTCGTTGAAGGTGGTGGCGCCGATCACCTGGATCTCGCCCCGGGACAGGGCGGGCTTTAAGATGTTGGCGGCGTTCATGCTGCCCTCGGCGTCGCCGGCGCCCACGATGTTGTGGACCTCGTCGATCATCAGGATGATGTTGCCCAGGCGCTTCACCTCGTCGATGAGGCCCTTCATCCGGCTCTCGAACTGGCCCCGGAACTGGGTGCCGGCCACCAGGGCCGTCAGATCCAGGAGATAGACCTCCTTGTCCCGCAGCTTGAAGGGCACATCGCCCTTGGCGATCCGCTGGGCCAGGCCCTCGGCGATGGCGGTCTTGCCCACGCCGGGCTCGCCGATGAGGCAGGGGTTGTTCTTTTGGCGGCGGTTCAGGATCTGCACCACCCGCTCGATCTCCTGCTCCCGGCCGATGACCGGATCCAGCTTGCCGTCCTGGGCCTTCTGGGTCAGGGAGATGCAGTAATTCTCCAAGTATTTGCGTTTGCCGTTCTTGGGATCTTTCCGTTCCTTCTCCCGGCCCCGGGCGCCCCCGTCCTCCTGGGCGCCGCCCTCGGCCTTGGCGGCGTCACCGGAAAACAGCCGGTTCAGGAAGGGGAAGGTAGCAGTCTTGCCCTCTTCCTCCTCTTCCCCGGCATCCTCGCCGCCGGGCAGGTCCTCAATATTCTCCACGCCGCTCATGGCCTGGAGCATCTCATTGTTGAGGGTGTCCAGATCCTCGTCAGAGATGCCCATGCGCTTCATCATGTCGTCCACCTGGGGCAGGCCCATCTCCTTGGCGCACTTGAGGCACAGTCCCTCGTTAACGGTCTTGTCCCCGTCCATTCTGGAAATAAAGACCACGGCAATGTTTTTCTTACATCTTGAGCAAAGTGTTGGCTGCATTGTTTATATCCCTCCAGAAATCATGACGCCGGCAGGGCAGGCCCCGTTCGTCATTGCAAAAACGACATCAGCGCGCTGAGCGGCGTGTGCGTCGTGAAAAATCGCAGAAGATGGGTGGCGGAAACGCTCTCTGTCTCAAAGGAAACGCCGAAACGGCGCAGCACCCAGACAGCCAGGAACAGGGCCAGCGCCCCCTCGATCAGGCCGATTGCGGCCCCTCCCAGGGAATTTGCCAGATGCAGGCCCGGCAGCTGGAGCACCAGGTCCAGCGCCCGGATCAGCAGCTTCAGCAAGATGGTCAGCGCGACAAAGGAGAGCAGGAACAGCGCCGCGTAGAGAATGGACTCCGCCACGCTCTCCACCACAGCCATGGCCAGGGATACGCCCGTGTCCTGGATCTTCTCCTGCGCCTGGCCGGCCAGGTCTGCCCGCACATCCGCATCCAGGCCCATCAGGGCCAGGAGGCTGTCAATGGAAAAGTCCCCTTCCACATCCGCTTCCGGCATCTGGACCTCCTGGGACTGCTGGGCCATGGCCTCGTCCACCCGGGTCTCGATGTGGTCCCGGATCAGGGGCGTCACCAGCCGGGCCGCGGGGGCCGCCAGGGCATTCGCGATGACCGCCGCCCCCACCAGGGCCACGACCACCACCGCCAGGCCCGCCAGGGAGCGGAACAGCCCGCGGTGGGCGCCCCAGACTGCCGCGGCCACAAGAATTGCCGCCACGATTACGTCTATTATAACAGGTGTTGTCATGCTTGCCTACCTTTTTCCTCGTAAACGTTTTGTGAATTCAAGCGCAATGTTTCCCACTCAAGGCAGGAACAGGTGCGCGCTCTCCGATGCCAGCAGCAGGGCGGAGCCGTCCTCGCGCATCAGCACCTCCCGGGCGTAATCCGTGCCCTCCAGAGTGGCGTAGACCTCCAGCTCCTCCGTATAGATCACCACGCTGTCCATATACAGCACCGCCAGATAGTTCCCCGCGGCGGAGATGCTGAGGATCTCCTGGTTCACGTCCAGGGAGGCGATCTCCGCCCCTTCCGGGTCCACCGTCACCAGCCGGCCCAGGCCGCCGGATTTATAGCGGTTCAGCAGCAGGGCGGTAAAGCCGTCTCCATGGAGGTCAAACTCCCGCAGGTACGCGCCCCCATAGGAATAGGAGGACAGGATCTCCCCCTCCGGGGACGCGGCGGTAAGGCTGGTGTCAGAGACGGTAAGAATCCGGTCCTTCTGTTCACCGATCGCGGCCACCAGCCCGTCGGTCACATCATAGTCCGCATAGGGCTCCTCCTGGTCCAGCTTGTAGAGAACCACGTTGCTGACGAACACACTGTTCTCCTGCCCCAGGGTCACCGCCGCCAGAGCGGAGCAGTCATCCATCACCCAGGCGTCCAGCACGAACCGCTCTGAGGCCCGGTACAGGAAAATCTCCTCCATCCGGCTGTTGTAGACAGTGACGCCCCCCTTATAGTTTTCCAGCCCGGCGGTTACCGCCAGGTACCCCTTGCTGTTGAGCCGGGCGGAGAGGAAGGGGTATTCCTCCTCAGCGGTGAGGGTCAGCCGCGCGCCCTCCTCGTCCACTACATACAGCTCCGTGCCGCCCGCATCATAGGCCACCGCGTATTCTCCGCCGGTTTCCAGAGCCGGAGCACGCATCCGCACCGGTGTGGACCAGATCTCCTGCCCGTCCTGTCCCAAAAGCTGAAGCTTCGTATCGGAGAGGACCACCAGCGTCTCTCCCAAAACGGCGAAGCGGTTGCTGTCGGAATCATCATAGTCGTAGCGGATCTCGCTGACAGCCTCCTCTCCCCCTCCATAGGAGAAAAAGCGGTGCAGGGCGTCAAATCCCGTGCCGTCCCGCCAGGCGGCCACGATCACCACCCCCAGCACCAATACCAAAATCAGGAAAAAAATCCCGAACCGGCGGAAGCGCCCCTTACGGGCGGAGGGCTCCTCCTCGCCGTCGTTGTCATTCCAGATGTCGTTCGTCGTATCAGCCATTGAGCCGTCCATCCTCATACCAAAGTCTCGTCAGGTACAGTCCCCCCGGCGGCACCGTGGGGCCGGCGGCAGACCGGTCCCCCAGCTCCAGGATGGCGGGGATGTCCTCCGGGGCGAATTTGCCCTCCGCCGCGTACAGCACGGTGCCGGTGATGGCCCGTACCATGTTATACAGGAATCCGTTGGCGCAGACCTTCAATTCCAGCAGGTCGCCGTTTCGGGTCACGTCGCAGTAGTAGATGGTGCGGACGGTGGATTTCGTCTCCGTCCCCACGGAGCGCACCGCCGCGAAGTCGTGGGTGCCCACGAACATCCCCGCCGCCCGGTCCAGAAATCCCTCGTCCAGATGCTTGGGATAAAAATACGCCCGGTTGACATAAAACGGGTTCTTGAACCGGGAGTTGTAGATCCGGTAGGTATACTCCTTCTTCAGGCAGGAGCCGATGGCGTTGAAGTCCTCCGCCACCTCGAAGGCCTCCTTCACCGCGATGTCCTCCGGCGTGTGGGTGTTGATGGCGAAGGGCATCCGGTCCACGGGGATGCGGGAGTCGGTGCGGAAGTTGGCGATGTAGTGCTCCGCGTGGACGCCGGCGTCGGTCCGGCCGCAGCCGGTCAGGTGCACCGGCCCGCCGCAGATGGAGGCGATGGCCTTTTCCAGGGTCCCGCAGACGGTGACCGCGTTCTTCTGCACCTGCCAGCCGTGGTAGGCGGTGCCGTTGTACATCAGTTTCAGGGCGATGTTGCGCATAGCTGCTCCTTATTCCGGCCAGGTGAGGGTGGGAAGCCTGTCCCCATCCAGGTACACTTTTTCCACATCACCGTCCGGCACCTGCCAGCGGTCCACGGTGAACTCATAGGCAAGGCCGAACTGATCCTGGCAGGCGAAGGCCAGTCGAAGCTCGTCGCCGGGCTGGGCGTCCACCGGGATGGTCTGCCCCAGCCCGTCCTCGTTCACCTCCCGCAAATAGTAGCAGTAGGGGATGTCATCGCTCATCGGATGGTATACTGCCGTCTCCTCCAGGATCAGCTCTCCGTTGCGGTACAGCCGGAACTCCGGGTCCCGGACCTCCACATAGTCGTGGTCCCGGTCATAGGGGCAAAAGAAAAACCCGCTCTGCAGCAGCAGGGTGTCCTCCTCCCAATAGGGAGTGGAAGTCCCCGTCGCGCCGTCCGTGACAGGCAGCAAGTCCGAGAGCTGATAGACAAACTCCGCCTGCTCCCGGGTGACGGTGCCGCCGGTGTCCGCCAGCAGCGTCACGGTCAGACTGCCGTTTTCCTCCACCGGCACAGCCGCCTCTCCGGTGAACACACCGTTCCCCCCGTGGGTCAGGGGCGCCTCCGTGGTCTGCCCTTCCAGCTCCAGCAGCAGCGCGGCGTCCGTGTCCTCGCCCCACTCCTTCAAGGTGACAGAGGCGTTCAGGAGAACGGAGCGGGTCTCCGGGTCCAGCCCGGCGGGTTCCAAGGCGCAGTCGGCGATGAGCCGCTCCCCCTCCCGCACATCCTCCCGCAGGGCGTCCACCTCGTCCATCACCTGATCCTGCCGGTCCAGCA
>CAMMCS010000111.1 GCA_946494635.1 uncultured Oscillibacter sp.
GGAGGGGCCGGCGGCCGGGGGGGTACTGACTGGGGCCGGGGCAGCCGCCGGAGCGGCAGCAGGCGCCGCGGCCTGGGGGGCGGCCGCGCCGCCGCGGGTCAGCTCTATGGTAAATTCCTGCGTGGACAGCTTCATCGTCTGGACGGTGCTGCGGTCAAAGCAGGCAACAATATCAAAAATCTCTTGATTGGTCATAGCGAATTCCTTTCTCGGTGGAAAGTGAAAGCCCGCCGGGGGCGCGAGCCCGCCGGCGGGGCAGGGGGGAAGGAGTTACTGCTTGTGGGTGTTCAGATAGTTCATCACGTCGCCGACGGTTTTCATCTCCGCCAGGGCGCCGTCCTCGATCGAGATGCCGGTGGCCTCCTCCAGAGCCATTACCAGCTCCACGGAAGCCAGGGAGTCAGCACCCAGATCGTCAGCCAGGGAGGCCTCCATGGTGACCTGCTCCGCGTCGCAGCCCAGGGTCTCCACGATGATATCGCGTACTTGCTCGAATTCCATAATTGGTACTCCTTATCTTTATGTCGAAAAATGATGAAATAATTTTAATTAAAATAATTTAACTAAAATATTTCGCGTTAATTTTATGCGTATCAGGCCGGTTTGTCAAGTAAAATTTTGGGAAGCGCAGGACCCGCGCAGGGGCGCCGCAGACAGCGGGCCCGGCAGGCGTTCGCGGCTGCGGGGGATCCGCCTTTGGAATCAGAAAAATTTGCGGAAAAAGATATTTGCTTTTGCTACCAGATCCGCTATAATGTTGTGAGATTCTATATCTTATGGGGCGGAGGCCGGCTTCGGCGCCGCAGCAGAAAGGACGGGAACTCCCTATGAAGATCGCCATTGTGGGCGCCGGCAAGGTAGGCACGGCGCTGACACGGCATCTGTCCGCGGACAACAAGGTAACGGTGATCGACCAGAACGCCCACCTGGTGGATAACATTATTAATGTCTATGACGTTATGGGCGTGTGCGGCAATGGCGCCAGCTATGACGTGCAGAAGGAGGCAGACGTCCAGCATACGGACCTGCTGATTGCTACGACCTCCAGCGACGAGATCAATATTCTCACCTGCCTGGTGGCAAAAAAGCTGGGCGTGCGGCACACCATCGCCCGGGTCCGCAATCCGGAATACGGCCGCCAGCTGCGGTTTATGCGGGGTGAGCTGGGACTTTCCATGTCCATCAATCCGGAGCAGGCCACCGCCCGGGAAATCGCCAGAGTGCTGCGCTTTCCGACGGCCATGAAGCTGGAGTCCTTTTCCAAGGGCCGGCTGGAGCTGGTGGAATACCGGGTGGCGGAGCGCACGGCATTGGACGGCACCCGCCTGTCAGAGCTGTATCGAAACTTCAAGGTCCGCGTGCTGATCTGCGCCGTGGCCCGCCAGGGGGAGACCATCATTCCCTCCGGCGATTTCACCCTGCGGGCGGGGGACAAGATCTATCTCACCGCGGCCCCAAGGGAGCTGGAGAAATTCTTCCGCCAGCTGGGCGTGTTCCGGGCCAAGGCATCCTCGGTCATCATCGTGGGGGCCAGCAAGATCTGCTACTATCTGGCTTCTGAGCTGCTGGATATGGGAATGTCCGTAAAAATCATCGACCAGGACGAGCGGCGGTGTGTGGCCATCAGTGAAAAGCTGCCCCGGGCTTTGGTGATTGTAGGCGATGGAACGGACAGCGAGCTGCTGAGCGAGGAGGGCATCGGACAGACAGACGCCTTTGTGGCAATCACCGGTCTGGATGAGGCCAACATCCTGATGTCCCTCAATGCCGCCCGGATGTCCGGCGACTGCTGCAAGGTGGTGGCGAAGATCAACCGCAAGGCGCTGCTGGAACTGGTATCGGACGAGAGCCTGATTGACAGTGTGGTGTCCACAGGCTCCGTGACGGTGGAGCTGATTCTCCAGTATATCCGGGCCATGAAAAATGCGTCTGCATCCAAGGTCAAGACCCTGCACCGGATCGTGGATGAGAAGGTGGAGGCGCTGGAGTTCACCGTGACCGCAGACATCCCGTTCGCGGGGATCCCCCTGCGGGAGCTGAACCTGAAGCGGGGGCTGCTGCTGGCGGGTATCGTGCGGCAGAACGGGCAGATCGTCATTCCCTCCGGCGAGGATGCGCTGCACCTCCATGACGATGTGATTGTGGTGACCACCGACACGCAGCTGGATGACCTTCGGGACATCCTTCAGGAATAAGAAAGCAGGGAACGTTCGTGAACTATCGAATGATGGGCTTTGTCATTGGCCGGATTCTGCTGGCGGAGGCGCTTTTGCTGCTGCTTCCCCTGGCGGTCACGCTGGGCTATGGGGAGACGCCCGTCCCCTTTTTGATCCCCATGGCGCTGCTGGTGGCGGCGGGAGGGCTGCTGAGCTTCAAACGTCCCAAACAGACGGCCCTGTACGCCAGAGACGGCCTGGCCGTGGTGGCGCTGGCATGGATTGCCATGTCTGTCTTTGGGGCGCTGCCTTTCTATATCTCGGGCGATATCCCCAAATTTGTGGACTGTATTTTTGAGACGGTTTCCGGATTTACCACCACCGGAGCCACCATCCTGACGGAGGTGGAGCCGCTGGCAAAGGGGATCCTCTTCTGGCGCAGCTTTACCCACTGGGTGGGCGGCATGGGCGTGCTGGTCTTTGTCATGGCCATCCTGCCCATGAGCGGAGACGGCCACGGAATGCACCTGCTGCGGGCCGAGATGCCGGGCCCGGCGCCGGGCAAGCTGGTGAGCCGTATGAGCGACACCGCCAAGATCCTCTATGGCATTTATCTGGTGATGACCGTTCTTGAAATCGTCCTGCTGGTGGCGGGCGGGATGCCGCTGTTCGACGCGTGCATCCACTCTTTCGGAAGTGCCGGCACAGGCGGCTTCAGCTGCCGGAATCTCAGCGTGGGCGCCTATAACAACGCCTACTTTGACATTGTGATCGGCATTTTCATGATGCTCTTCGGGCTCAACTTCAACCTCTACTACTTCCTGCTGGTCCGGAGATTCCGGGAGGTGTTCCGGTCTGAGGAACTGTGGGCCTATGTCATCATTGCCGGCGCGGCGGTGGGAGCCATCACCCTGAACATCATGAGCCTCTATGACTCGGTTGGAACCAGCCTCCGCCATGCATTCTTCCAGGTTTCCTCAATTATGACCACCACAGGCTTTGCCACCGTGGACTTCAATACCTGGCCGACGTTTTCCAAGGCCATCCTGGTGGCGCTGATGTTCGTCGGCGGCTGCGCCGGTTCCACCGCCGGCGGCGTGAAGGTGGCCCGGGTGGTCATTCTGGAAAAGGCCTCTGCCGGGGAACTGCGGAGGATGCTCCATCCGAATGCGGTGCCCTCGATCCGCTTTGAGGGGAAGACCCTCAGCGACCGGCATATCCGGGGCGTGTGCCTGTTTTTTGTGATGTACATGGCGATTTTCACCGTCTCCTGCCTGCTGGTATCCCTGGAGCAGATGGATCTGGTGACAGTATTCACAGCCGTGGCCACCTGTATCAACAATGTGGGCCCGGGCCTTGAAATCGTGGGGCCCATGGGCAACTTCTCCTCTTTTTCGGCGTTTTCCAAGCTGCTGCTGTCCTTTGACATGCTGGTGGGCCGGCTGGAGATCTTCCCCATGCTCCTGCTCTTCGCCCCCTCCATCTGGAGACGGCGGCGCGCGCAGGGTGTCCGCAGGCCGGCAGATCTGTAACAATAGTTGTAAGCGCGCAGAAGCGCAATTCAAAACGGCAGCCAGCAGGAATTCCTGCCGGCTGCCGTTCCATACTTGTTCAGGAGGGCTCAGAGCATCCGGAGGAGCTCGATCTGCTCACCGGAGGGGCCGGTGAAAAACCAGTTCTCCAGCCCGCCGAAGGTGTTGGGCATGACGCACTTGGCGGCCGTGCGGAAGGACTCAATCCCTGCGGCCCGCAAGGCAGCGGCAGTCTGATCCACGTCATCCACATACACGGCGAAATGGGGGACGGGACCTTCTCCCTCCGGTACCGGGGCTGCGATCAGCTCGATCAGAAAACCGCCGAACGCGACCAGCGCCAGCTCCCGGAGCTGCTCCGGCGGGCAGGCGGGAGCACGGAGATGCAAAGAGCCGCCGATTTTCTCATAAAAGGAAATGCTTTTGTCCATGTCCGCCGTGTAGACGGCGATGTGGCCAAGACCCTGATAGTGCTGTTTCAGCATGGGCGTAACCTCCAAAAATCGAAATTGTGAGAGCTTTGAAACACCGTGAAGCGGCAGGAAGACTGCCTTAAGAGACGGCGGTACGATGGGAAATCAGCATGCCGGCCGCGCCGCACACAACGGCGGGAAGGAGCCATCCGAAGCCCAGAGAGGCAAAGGGCAGTGCGTCCAGAAGGGGAATCTCCACGGCGGTATAGGTCCGCAAAACATCCAGCAGGCTGACTGCCAGAGCCCCCAGGGCGGACAGGCGGACCACCCACTCCTGCCGAATACGGGGCCCGAAGAGGGCCAATACGATCAGCACCAGTGTGGGGGGATAGACCACGCTGAGAATGGGAGAGGCAATGGCGATGATCTCATTGAGGCCGAAGTTTGACACCACGGCGCTGAACACGCAGATGGCGCACACTGCCGCCGGATAGGAGATCCGCCCCCTGGAAAGGCCGGAGAAGAAGTCAGCGGAAGCGCTGACCAGCCCCACGGCGGTGGTGACGCATGCCAGGGCCACCACGATGGAGAACAGGAGGATTCCCCAGGTACCCATCAGATTCCGCACAATGGAGACGACCAGATAGGTCCGGTTCACCGTCAGGTCAAAGAAGCGGGCGGTGGTAGCGCCCAGATAGGTGAGGCCCAGGTATACCACCAGGAGTCCGACGCCGGCCACGGCACTGGCGCCGGATACCACGCGCAGCTGGGCAGAGGGCTCCTTGTGCCCCTTCTCCCTGGCACTTTTTAAAATGACGTAGCCGAAGACGATGGCAGCCAGAACGTCCATGGTCTGGTAGCCCGCCTCAATGCCGGTGGCGGATACATTGTCCACCAGCGGCTGCGTTCCCACGGGGCCGATGGGATTTGCGACCCCGATCACAATGAGAACCAAAAGGCCGATCAGGAGCGCCGGGGTCAAAATCTTCCCGACAATGTCCACAACAGCGGTTTCGCGTACACACAGCAGCAGGATCAGCAGAAAGAACAGCGCGGAGAACAGGATCGGGCTGACGCCAGGCACCAGGGGGGACAGGGACGTTTCATAGGTGGTGGCCGCCGTTCTGGGAATGGCCAGCATGGGCCCAATGCACAGAACGATCATGCACATGAGGACAGTGGACGGAATCCGCCCCAGAGGGGAGGTGATCCCCTCCGGGCTGCCCTGACGGAGTATGGCGAACATGGCCAGCATCGCCAGGCCAATATCCGCCAGGAAATAGCTGAGAAATCCGACGAGCCATTCGGGCCCGGAACTCAGGCCGAGGTAGGGCGGGAAAATCACATTTCCAGCGCCGAAGAACATGGAGAACAGGGCAAAGCCAATAACCAGCATATCCCGCAGATGCTTTTTCATGGGGCCTCCTCAACATCCGCCGGGGCCGGAGTACGCCCGGAGCGGACAGACAATATCGCAGAGTTCATTATATGGGGGTTTCCGAAAAAAGTCAATGTTATGCGCCTGGGGCGCTTTTCCGGCCTGCGGCAAAGCCCGCGGCAGCGGGAAAATTCTGAAAAAGCGGGAACTTTTTGCGGGAGCCGCCGTCTAAACCCCCAAATGGCGGCAACGGGCCGCAAATTTACAGAAAAACAGGAGAGAGACATGAAGAAGATTTTTGCTTTGCTTTTGGCGCTGGCGCTGACGCTGACGCTGGCGGCCTGCGGCAATACGGAGGAGCCCGCGGAGGATGAGCCCCCGGTTCAGGAAGAGGTGGATCAGCCGGAGGATGAAGCCGCCGGCGAAGAGAGCCCTGCCGCTCCGGAGGACTCCTCTGACGGGACCGAGACGCCTGCGGAAGACCCCGCTGAAGAGACGCCTGCGGGAGAGGAGAGCTCTGCGTCTGACTCCGGCACAGGGAGTGCCGGAAGCACCGGAGGCTCAAAGCCCGCCGGAGGGCAGAATACCTCCGGGCAGAAGCCCGCGGAAGAGCAGCCTGCCCAGAAGCCGCAGCAGCCTCCGCAGGACGAAGCCGCATCTCAGCCCACGCAGCCCCCGGCCGAGGACGCGGCCGGCACCGCTCCGGAGACACCGGCGGAAGGTACCTCCTCCCAGGTGGATCTGACGGCCTTTGCCGCCTCCGTCACCAGCGACCAGGAGACCTGGCCCGCCCTGATGGCCGTGGAGGGAGAGTCGCTGGACATGCTCTATGGAGGCCTGTCTGCGATTGCCACGAAGCAGTGCGTGGTGCAGGTGGCCATGATCTCCGCCTCCGGCGATGAAATCGCCCTGGTGGAGGTGGAAAACAGCGATGATGTCCAGGCGGTGAAGGACATTTTCCAGGCCCGGATCGACTATCAGGTGGGAGACGGCACCGCCCCCGGCGGCGCCT
>CAMMCS010000112.1 GCA_946494635.1 uncultured Oscillibacter sp.
GCCCTCCGGCAGACAGCTTTGTTACAATACCAAATCTTTCCCCGCTTGTCAAGACCAAACTGCAAATTTTTCAAAAAAATCTCCGTGCGCATGGCGCACGGAGATCAGACGGGGCGTCGGGTTTACTTGGATCACATGGTTTTGACTTCGTCAAAGAGCCGTTCTGTTTCCGCATCCGGCTTTTCGGTGGCGAGGCTCACGGCCACAATGACGATCGAGGATACCAGGAACGCGGGCAGCAGCTCGTAGATGGCAAACACGCCGCCCATGGGCGCAATGAGATATTTCCAGATGAATACCATCGCGCCGCCGGAGATCATGCCAGCCAGGGCGCCCCACTTGTTGGATCGTTTCCAGAACAGCGCGAACAGCACCACCGGCCCAAAGGACGCTCCAAACCCTGCCCACGCAAAGGAGACCACCCGGAACACGGAGCTGTCGGGATCCCGCGCCAGGAACATTGCCACCAGAGAGACCACGATCATCGTCCCCCGGGCTACAATCATTCCCTGTTTCGATGTAAATTTCACGCCAAAGAACTCCACAAACAGGTTCTGGGAGACAGAGGACGATGCCGCCAGCAGCTGGGAGTCCGCCGTGGACATGGTCGCCGCCAGAATTCCCGCCAGGATCACGCCGGCAAGCAGCGCCGCGGCGATGCCATGGGTGCTCAGCAGGCTGGAAATCCGCACAATGATCGTTTCAGAGTCCTCCAGATGCTCCAGCGTATTGTTGGCTGTCATGGCGTTGCCCACCATGCCGATGAACACGGCCACGGCCATGGAAATCACCACCCAGCTGGTAGCCACCCGGCGGGAGAGCTTCAGCTTCTTCTCCTCCTCAATGGCCATAAAGCGCAGCAGGATGTGAGGCATGCCAAAATATCCCAGTCCCCAGGCCAACAGCGAGCAGATCGTCAGCAGACTGTAGGGGCTTTCCCCGCCTGTGACAGGATCGTGAATCTTGCTCAGGGAGAGGTACCCCGCCAGGGACTGGGCATTGGTCAGCACAGCGTCCATGCCGCCTGCCTGGCTTACGGCAAACGCCAGCACGATCAGGAGCGCCACCGTCATAATAATCGACTGCACCAGATCCGTAAAGCTGGCCGCCAGGAAGCCGCCTGTCACGGTATAGATCACGATTACCGCACCGCTGATGACCATTGCCGTGACGTAATCCGTGCTGAAAAGGCTGGCAAACAGCTTGCCGCAGGCGGAGAAGCCGGAGGCAAGATATGGGATAAAGAACACGATGATGACCACCGCGGCAATGGCGGAGAGCAGGTTCCGCTCATCCTTCCAGCGCTTGGAGAAGAACTGGGGGACCGTGATGGCGCCCAGATGCTGGGAGTAAAGACGAATTCGCCGGGCCACAATCAGCCAGTTCAGATAGGTGCCGATGGCCAGGCCAATGGCTGTCCAGCTGGCCTCTGCCAGGCCGCTGAGATAGGCTACGCCAGGCAGCCCCATCAGCAGCCAGGAGGACATGTCGCTGGCCTCCGCGCTCATGGCGGTGACGAAGGGGCCCAGCTTCCGGCCGCCCAGATAGAAGTCGTCCACGGAGCTGTTCATCTTGGCACACCAGATTCCGATTCCCAGCATTGCCAGCAAATAAACCACAATCGAAATACAGATGCAGAGCTGTGCTGTTGTCATATTCTCTCTCCTTATCATTCTCCATGTCGTTAATATGTTGTTAATCATACCACATTTTCCCTGAAAAGCAACCTCAAATGTCCGGCTCAGCGTATTTTTTGAAAGCCCCAATTCGATTTCGTGTTCTCGGCTGGACCAATGCCTTGTGCTGCCATGGGAAAAAGCAGCGCAGGAGCACAACGTGGAATTGGGAGTCCGTAGAAGATGTTTTAACAGAATAAGAAAGAAGAAATTTACCCCCAAGGGACAGCCGAGAAATCGACTGTCCTTTTTCTATGC
The DNA here is from genome assembly GCA_946494635.1 of uncultured Oscillibacter sp. GTDB lineage: Bacteria > Bacillota > Clostridia > Oscillospirales > Oscillospiraceae > Oscillibacter. The sequence continues at coordinate 1,935 of CAMMCS010000112.1, forward strand.
CGACAGGCAGAAAGGAGCGACCAGCTATGACGAAACCAAGAGAGAAAACTCGCAAGGAATTGACTTTCAAGACTTGAGGTGGGGGAATCATATGCCCCAGATGAATATTTCTACATCGGCTTCTGGATTTTAGTCCCCGGGAACGCAAAAGGGAATTGGGAGTTTTGAAAAGATCCGCAGGATTTGTCCGCTGGGTCGCAGGTTCTGCAAGATTTTTCGCACATTCTTTGCTTTTCATTTTCCGTCAGTGCTGTTATAATAAAGCACAACATAAGGGGGCGACAGTTTGAAATTCTGCAAAATGAACGGCGCCGGGAATGATTTTATCATCCTGAACAATCTGGAAGAGCATCTCCCCGTGGAGCAGCTGCCGCAGATCGCCAGAACGCTGTGTGAGCGCCGAATGTCCATCGGCGCCGACGGACTGATGGTGGTGGACGCATCTGCCCAGGGCGGGGACTATCGGATGCTGTTTTACAATTCAGACGGGAGTATCGGCGAAATGTGCGGCAACGGCGCCCGCTGCATCTGCCGGTACGGCTATGAAAACGGCCTGGCCGGCGAGACCCAGACCGTGGAAACCACGGCGGGCATTGTCACCGGGCAGCGGATCGACCGGCGGCTTTACCGCATCCGCCTCAATGATCCCACCACCGTGCGGCTGGACTGCCCGGTGGAGGTGGACGGCGTGGTCTATGACTGCTCCTATGTGGAGCTGGGCAACCCCGGTCTCCCGCATGCGGTAGTGCCCTACGCCAATCTCCGCCAGGCGGACGAGAATGAGCTGCGGGAGCTGGGCCGGGCCATCCGCTGGAACAAGGTCTTTCCCAAGGGGGCCAATGTAAACTTCTATGAGATCGTCGGTGAGGACCACATTTTTGAGCGCACCTTTGAGCGGGGCGTGGAGGACTTTACCTATGCCTGCGGCACCGGCACCGGGTCAGTGGTGGCCGTTCTGACCCTCCAGGGCAAGGTATCCGGCCATAACGTCCAAGCGGACATGACCGGCGGGCGGCTGGTGATCGACGCGGAGCGGATTCACTCCCGCATCGCAAGCCTCTACCTGACCGGCCCCACCAATGTGGTCTGCAGGGGCGAGGTCACGGACGAGGACCTGAAGATTGGAATGTAAGGCCGGCAGGCCATACAGATAGCAGCCAAAAACTTGTATCAGGAGGAGAGAAAATGAGTACGCAGCTGAACAAAAAGTCCGTTGCCCGAAACTACGCCTTCCTGGCCGTCATGCTGGGGTCCATGGTCTTGGGCTCCATTGTGGGCTGGATTTTCCCCCAGGAGCTGGACGCGGAGGGGAACGTAGCGGCCGCCGGCGCAACCGTGCTGGAGCCTTTGGGCACGTTGTTCCTGAACATGATGTTCTGCATCGTGGTCCCGATGGTGTTCTCGTCCATCGCAGGGTCTGTTGCCACGATGAGAAGCCGCAAACGGGCCGGTAAGATCATGGGCACCACCGTGCTGACCTTCGTGATCACCGGCGCCATTGCCGCGGTGATCATGATTGTCATTATGAAGATCATCCCCCCTGTGCTGGAGCCCTGGAGCAACCTGACGGAGGGCGTGGTGGAAAATCCCATCTCCATCCCAGACCTGATCGTGAACTTCTTCACGGTGGGTGATTTCTCCGCCCTGCTCAGCCGCAGCGCCATGCTGCCCCTGATTGTGTTCTCCATCCTCTTTGGCTTCGGCGTAAACCTGGGACCCGGGCCTGACAGCCTGATTGCCAAATTCCTTGTCAGCCTGTCCGATGCCATGATGAAAGTGGTGCAGCTGGTCACCTATTACGCCCCCATCGCCTTCTTCGGCTTCTTCGCCAACCTGGTGGCCACCTATGGCCCCCAGATCACCGCCGACTACGGCCGGGCCCTGGTGGTCTACTATCCCCTGTGCTTCATTTACATCTTTACCGCCTTCCCCCTGTTCGCCTGGTTCGGCGGCGGCAAGGGCGCGGTGAAGGAGATGTTCCGCCACATTGCCCGGCCGGCTATCACCTCCCTGGGCACCTGCTCTTCTGTGGCTACCATTCCTACCAACATGGAGGAAGCCGAGGCCACCGGCATCTCCAAGGATGTCAGCGAGATCGTGATTCCCCTGGGTGCCACCATGCATATGGACGGATCCTGCTTCTCCTGCATTTTGAAGATTGTCTTCCTCTTCGGCGTGTTTGGAAAGCCCTTTGACAGCGTCGGTGACATGACCCTGATGGTGCTGGTGGCGGTGCTTTCCTCTGTGGGTATGTCCGGCGTGCCCGGCGGCGGCTACATCGGCGAGTTCATCATGTGCTCCGTGTTCTTCCCGGATCAGATGGCCGTGGCCTATCCCATCGCCATCACCATCGGCAACCTGGTGGATCCCCCCGCCACCATGATCAACTCCTCCGGCGACTATGTGATTTCCTATGTGGTGTCCCGGTTCGTGGACGGCAAGGACTGGTTCCAGAAGGTCCTGGCCAGCCGGAAGGCGTAAAGCCAAAAGGCATCCGTCTTCGGATGCGTGATGAAGCCAAGCAGCGAGGCCCTGCCAGACGGCAGGGCCTCGCTGTTCCTGTTGGCCTTCATTCGGCTGCGCCGGCCGTGGTCTGCCGGGTCTTCTCCAGCCTCTCCCGGACGCTCTGCCCGAAGGGGGTCGCGGCCAGCCCGCCCAGGGCCGTCTCCCGGAACTCCACCGGCAGCCGGCGGCCCACATCCCCCATGCAGTCAATCACCTGATCCACTGGCACCCGGCTCTCGATGCCCGCCAGGGCCATATCCGCGGCGGATACGGCGTCCACCGCGCCGATGACATTGCGCTTCACACAGGGGATCTCCACCAGCCCCGCCACCGGATCGCACACCAGGCCCATCAGGTTTTTCAGCGCCATGGCCACAGCATGGCCGATCTGCTCCGCAGTTCCGCCCCGCAGCGCCGTCAGGGCCCCCGCTGCCATGGCCGCAGCCGAGCCGATCTCCGCCTGGCACCCGCCGGCCGCGCCGGAGATGGAGGCCCGGTAGCCGATCACCGCCCCGATGCCGGCGGCCACATACAGCGCCTGAACAATCTGCCGCTCATCCACACTGCCCCGCCGGAAGAGGGGGACCAGAACCGCCGGCAGCACGCCGCAGCTCCCCGCCGTGGGGGCTGCCACGATCCGGTTCATGCAGGCGTTGGACTCCGCCACGCACAGGGCCGTGGCGATGACCTCCTGGAGATAAGGGCCGCAGAAGCTCTCTGCCCGGGCCGCGTAGTCCCACATTTTCTGGGCGTCGCCCCCCACCAGCCCGCTGACGGAGCGCCGCTCCGCCCGGTAGGTATCCACAGACTCCAGCATGGCCCGCCAGGCAGCCCGCATTTTCTCAAAGGACGCCTCTGCCGTCACCTGGCGCTCCTCCACATCAGTGTCCCGCACCACCTGCCAGAAGGGCTTCTGCTCCGTCCGGGCCTTATCAAAAATCTCCTCCATGGAGTCCAGCGCCATGTCAGTCCTCCTCCTTTTCATAATAGGTGACGCCCAGCACACCATACAGCGTACGGATCCGCGCCAGAACCTCCCGGGGGATTCTCTGATCTGTCTCCGCCACCGTCATGGCCGCACCGCCCCGGCGATCCCGGCACAGGCTCATATTGGCGATGTTGACCCCGCAGACGGACAGCTCGTTCAGAATCCGGGCCAGCTCCCCCGCCACATCCTGATGGCGCACCACCAGGGTATTGAAATTGCCGGTAAAGCTCACCTCCACGCCGTCCAGCCGGTTCACCCGGATCCGGCCGCCGCCGGTGGAGGCCGCCTGGAGCACCAGCTTCCGCCCGGCGGCGCTCTCCACTGCCAGCACCGCCGTGTTGGGGTGGGCGTCCCGCAAACGGACGGTGTGGAAGCGGAATTCCAGGCCCTGATTGGCGGCGATGGCAAAGCTCTCCGGAATCCCCAGGTCGTCCGGCTTCATTCCCAGGAGCCCCGCCACCAGCGCCCGGTCCGTGCCGTGCCCCTGTCCGGTATCCGCGAAGGAGCCGTGGAGGCCGATGTCCGCCCGCACCGGCGCCGCGCCCAGCAGCGTCCTGGCCATGCGGCCGATCCGCACCGCCCCTGCCGTGTGGGAGCTGGAGGGGCCCACCATCACGGGGCCCAGAATTTCAAAGATATCCAGCATCGCGCAGCCCTCCCAATCCTTTTGAAGTCAATTCCAGCGTATCATATCTTTCCCGTTTCCGCAAGGCGTTTTCCCGTTGACCTTTCCGCCGGCCTCCTTTATACTGAGGGCAGAAAGGAGCGTGATGAGTATGGCCTCCCTGCTGGTGCGTGACCTGCAGACCATCATCACCTGTGATGACCGGGACGCCATTCTGGAATGTATGGATCTCTACTGTGAGGACGGCGTCATCCGGGCCATCGGCCCGAATCTGCCCCAGGCCGCCGACACGGTGATCGACGGATCCCACTGCTGGTGCTATCCCGGGCTCATCAACACCCACCACCACCTGTATCAGGTGTTCTCTCGGAACCTGCCCCAGGTGCAGAACCTGGAGCTGTTCGACTGGCTCACCGCCCTGT
>CAMMCS010000113.1 GCA_946494635.1 uncultured Oscillibacter sp.
CGTGAGATTCTAACAAGGATTTTAAGATCCCGCTGGATTTTGTGAGAAAATCACGTATTCCGTTAGAACATTGGCAAAAAACAAAAAGAGGCTGTCACGCAGGAAATACCCTGCATGACAGCCTCTTTTTGTGTTAGTATCTACCTGGTGAGCGCGCTCACACATTTTTTTGGAGGAATTTTATGGACAAAGTTCATGAGGGAGTTTCCGAGCTGAAGTTCAGCCCGCAGGACATCCCTGACCACGCCGTAAAGATTGCGGCTCTGGCCGCCGTTGAATTGACGGAAAGTATTCTCCGGCGGCCAGGGGGCCGCGAGATGCTTGACCGGGAGACAGAGAGGCGGCGACTGAGGCAACGGGAGAGGGGCGAAAAGGATGCACCAAAATGAACCTCACCATGCACCTCAAAAAGCGGTTTTAAGGCCCATGCACCTCAAATGAACCTCAATATTTTATGTTTTTCTTTGCCGTATTATATCAGACTTTATCAAAGGAAAAATCCCTGAAACCGTTGCGGTTCCAGGGATTTTTTGAAATATCAGCGTTTGGAGAACTGGGGGGCGCGTCTTGCCGCTTTCAGGCCGTACTTCTTGCGCTCCTTCATACGAGGGTCGCGGGTCAGGAAACCTGCCTTCTTCAGGACGGGACGGTTGTCCTCGCTGGAGAGCAGCAGGGCCCGGGCAATGCCGTGGCGCAGGGCGCCGGCCTGACCGGACACGCCGCCGCCGGTGACGGTGGCCACGATGTCCACCTTGCCGGTGTTGCCGGTGGCCTCCAGGGGCTGGCGGACCACCATCTTCAGGGTGTCCAGGCCGAAGTACTCGTCAATATCCCGGCCGTTGATGGTGATGGAGCCGGTGCCGTTGGGGAACAGATGGACGCGGGCCACGGAGGACTTCCGGCGGCCGGTGCCATACAGGTAGGGCTTCTTGGACTGATACATGCTTCAAATCCTCCTTATTCCACGTCCAGAGCGACGGGCTTCTGGGCCTGCTGCTCGTAGTTGGCGTCCGCATAGACGTGCAGCCGCTTCAGGGAGTCCTTGCCGATGGTGTTCTTGGGCAGCATGCCCCGGACAGCCACCTTCATAGCCAGCTCCGGCTGCTCCTGCATCAGGATGCGGTAGGGGGTTTCCTTCAGGCCGCCGATCCAGCCGGAGTGGGTGCGGTACATCTTCTGCTCGCCCTTCTTGCCGGTGAGCACCGCCTTGCCGGCGTTGATGATGATGACGTTGTCACCGCAGTCCGCGTGGGGGGTAAAGGTGACTTTGCCTTTGCCGCGCAGCAGGTCAGCAGCCCGGACAGCGGTCTTGCCCAGGGGCTTGCCCGCGGCGTCCAGAATGTACCACTTGCGCTCAATGTTGGCCTTGTTTGCCATAAAAGTGGACATGGTGTTTCCTCCGTATATTGAAATTCTTTGCTTTGCTTTACAAATCAAGAGCTCCGGGTTACAATCGGAGCAAGGTTATTTATACCACGCCGGACGGGGAATGTCAACGGAAATTTCATTTAACCCGAGTATATCTTTGATTTTCTTTTGATTTCTCTCGTTATCTCCTGATTGCTCACGTCTTATTTTGCTTTTTGAAGGGAGCGCCCATGAGCCGTACCGCCAAGGCCCGCTGGATTTTTGGCGCTGTCAGCCTTGTGCTGCTTCTCTGCGCAGCCACATACGATCCCACCATCTGCGGCAACAGCTCCGGGGAGATCGCCCGGTTCCTCCGCCGGGAGATGACGGGCCGGGGGACCGGCCCCATCCAGCTGCTGGCGGTGGAGGACGACGGGCAGGACCGCTTTGCCGTGTTCCGGGGCGAAAAAAGACCGGACGAGCGGTACGCCGTCCGGTTCCGGCAGAATGAGGATGGGGATTATGAGGCATACGGGCATCCCCGCCGTATGTACGGCCCGAACCCGGTGCAGGGCGTCTACACCCAGTAGCTGCGGGGCAATTCCGGCGATCGGGAGGTCTGCTGCGCCGTCTGGAATGAGTCGGAACAGCTGAGGGAAGTCCGCTTTCGTCTGGATGGCGGCCCGGAGGAATCCGTCGCCATCCCCGCGCCGCCGTCCCTGACCATCTGGCGGTTTACCGGCGGGAGCGCGGGCTGGCATCTGGAGAGCTCCTATTTTGATGGAGACGGAAATGATCTGGAGTGATCCTATGTACGCTACAGCACCCACTGGACCAGCAGCAGCAAAAAAAAGCCCGGCAGGCCCAGGACGCCGATGACCAGGGCGTTCCACAGGTTCAGCCCCAGGGCGATGCCGGTGATGCCCGCCGTCAGCCGCACCGCCCACAGGGCCAGAAAGCCCAGCGCGGTGTTCAGCAGCAGCTTGAGGGCCAGCCGGAAGGGGGCGCTGAACACCCGCAGCAGGGCAATGAGAAAGAAGCCCGCCAGAATGGCGGCCAGAAATTTTTGGGTCACGTCCATGCGGCGTCCCCCTTCATCCCGGCGGCGGCTGCCGCATCCGGGCTGCGCTCCTTGATGGACCGGATCAGGAAGTTGCACCGGGCCTTCACGGCACTGATCTGGTAGATGCAGGATTCCACCAGCTCCGGGTCCAGGGCCTGGTTGAACTGCCGGTAGGCCTGGGCCAGGTCTCCCTGGGCCTCCAGCAGCTCGGCCTTCAGCCGCAGGAGCTCCGGGTCTGGACGGGTGTTTTTTTTCCGAAAAGTGGTTTTCATGGCAGCGTCCCTCCTATCCATATTCTTACGGGGAGTTTGGACAATTATGCCAGGTTTCATACAGAAAGGCAGGAAGAACGTGGCAACACAGCAGGAGAAGTTCATGGCCCAGGCCCTGGAGCTGGCGCGGGAGGCCGCGGCGGCGGGAGAGGTGCCCGTGGGCTGCGTCATTGTCCGGGACGGCCGGGTGGTGGGACGGGGCCGCAACCGGCGGGAGGAGCGGCAGGCCACCGCCTCCCACGCGGAGATGGAGGCCATCGCCCAGGCCAACGCCGCCCTTGGCACCTGGCGGCTGGAGGACTGCGAGTTATATGTGACCCTGGAGCCCTGCCCCATGTGCGCCGGGGCCATCCTGAACGCCCGGATCCGCCGGGTGTGGTACGGCGCCCGGGATGAGGCCTTCGGCGCCTGCGGCGGGGTTACCAACCTGTTTATGGAGGACTTTCCCAACCGGCCCGCCCTGGTGGGAGGGATCCTGGAGGAGCCCTGCCGGCAGGTGCTGGGGGCGTTCTTCGCCGGCCTCCGGGGCGGCAGATAAAAAATTTCGGCCCACAGATTTGATTTAAGACTTTTGTAACAATTGGTGCTGGTTTGCTTAACAACTCTCTAGTATCTTAATACTTGCAAGAGACAAAACTTCTTTTCATCCAATCTTCCAAAAAATAGGGAACAGGGCCAGCCGCCAGGCTGGCCCTGTTCCCGTCTGACTGGGGTACGGCGGAGCGGAAGGCGCCGGAATTTGTAAACAAAGGGTAAATCCCCGCCGGAGATGGTCTCTCTGGCGGGGATTTTGTGATAAACTGTCAGACGGGGCCGGCGGGGGCCTCCAGCGCCGCGGCCCGCTGCAGCAGGAAGCCGAACAGCGCCAGCGCACCGCCGGCATAGAACAGCAGCCGGGAGGGATCCGGAAAATCCGCCAGGGTGGCCAGGCAGAAGGCGATGGCCAGCGCCGCGTACAGGGCGAAGCGGCGGCTCCGCCCCGCCCGGAAGGCAAAGGAGGACAGCCGGTAAAAGGCCAGGGCCAGGAACACCACTGCCAGCAGCTCCGGGTAGTAATCCGCCAGGGACGGATTCACGGACACCGCCCGGTAGGTCAGCACCAGCCGCACCACCAGGCAGCAGACGGGCACCAGCAGCAGCGGCCCCTGGAAGGGCCTGTGGGGTTCATCTGTCTGCCGGATGCGGCAGGCGGAAATGGCCGGGAAGAGGCACACGGCCGAGAGAAGCGACAGCGCCCCCAGCAGCAGATATTCCCGCTGGGAGAAGAGCGCGTCCCGCAGCGGGGCGGTGGTGCCGTCAGCACTGATGACCAGGGGGCCAGGGAAGATCCCGGCGGCCACATCCAGCACGCCGGAGGCCGCCAGCAGGAAGATGCCCATGACCGCCGGGGTCAGCAGGCCCGCCGAGGCGGTGGAAAAGCCCTCCGGGAAGAGGGGGGAGTCCTCCCCCTCCGCCGGCAGCCACGCCCGGACAGCCAGAAAACAGGCCGCCGCCAGGATCAAAAACCAGACGATCAGCGCCAGGGCGGGGAGGTTCCCGGGAATGGGGAGGCCGGATTCCGCCTCGAACCCGGAGCTGCGCTGCAGCAGGCGCAGCAGGAATGCCCCGGCGCCGCCGGCCAGGATCAGCAGGGGAAAGCGCATGGATTGTTTCATAGGAGTGATCTCCTTCTCACGCGAGACTTCGCAGGAAAGTATACCACGGAAAATGCCGTTTGTCCATGGCGGCCTCATTTTCCGCCCCCTCCGCGCATAAAGTGGAGGGACAGGCCCGCGCCGGGCCGGCCAGAGACAAAAGAGGAGGAAATGCCATGAGACGAGAAATCCGGCGCAGCGCCGCCGTTTCCGCGGTGCTGCTGGTGCTGCTGTTCGCCCTGCCCCTGGCGGTGGTGACGCCCTTCCGGCAGGAGCTGTTCCCGGCGGAGTCCGGCACGCAGGAGCCCGCGGAGCGGGTGCCCTTTCAGCCAGGGGACCTGGACGGGGACATGACGCTGCGGGTCCTGGACGGCGAGGAGGTGCGGGAGATGACCCTGGGGGCGTATCTGGTGGGGGTGGTCCGGGCGGAGATGCCCGCCTCCTTTGAGCCGGAGGCCCTGAAGGCCCAGGCGGTGGCGGCCCGGACGTATACCCTGTACAAGCTCCAGACCGGCGGCAATCACGGCGACACGGCGGACATCTGCACCGACTCCACCTGCTGCCAGGCGTACATCTCAGAGGAGGACGCCCGGAGCAACTGGGGCGATGCCGCTGACGGGAACGAGGCAAAGATCGAGACCGCCGTCCGGGAGACGGACGGGGAGACCATCCTGTACGGCGGGGTGCCCATCCTGGCGGTGTTCCACTCCTGTTCCGCCGGGCAGACCCGCTCCTCCGGCCAGGTGTGGGTCAGCGACCTGCCCTATCTCCAGGCGGTGGCCTCGCCGGAGCCGGCGGACGCCATCCCCAACTACTACAGCCGCGTGGAGTTCACGGCGGAGGAGTTCCGGGAGAAGGTGCTGGCCTCCTATCCGGAGGCGGACCTCTCCGGCGATGTGAGCGGCTGGCTGCAAAACGCAGTGACGGACACCGCCGGCAGCGTGGAGACCGTGGAGGTGGGCGGCGTGACCATGAAGGGCAGCACCCTGCGGAGCGTCCTGGGCCTGCGGTCCGCCTGCTTTGAGTGGGAGGCGGCGGACGGCGGCCTGGTGTTCTATGTCACCGGCTACGGCCACGGCGTTGGCATGAGCCAGTACGGCGCCAACCAGATGGCGAAGGAGGGCGCGGACTACCGGGAGATCCTCACACACTATTACACCGGCGTCACCGTGGAGCCCTACACCGCCGCCGCGATGGGGAGCTGGGGGGAGAGCGGAGAGTGAAGAGTGAAGAGTGGAGAGTGAAGAGTGGAGAGTGAAGAGTGGAGAGTGAAGAGTTGAGATACCAACGATCTCTTCACTCTCCACTCTCAACTCTCCACTCTATTATTGGGCTTCCCACTCCGCCCTGTGGGCCTCCCACCACGCCGGAAACGCCGGGTCCTTCGGGGAGAGGGTGGGGGCGATAGGTGCATATAGTGCGGTTCCGCCTGCTTCTGCATTAAAAAGTGTCAATAGCTTTACTGCCTTTGAAATGCCTAAATAAATCAGCTGCATCATGGATGCAGTATCCTCTGTCCATAAATGTCCGGAATAAGTCCTTGCAAAGTCCGCTTCCTTCAAAATGCTTTGATTTTCATGTACCGAAGCCATCTGACCATACAGGTACTCAATATTTTTTCGGTTGGCAATCAAGGCGTTCTTATCAAAAGTCACGCCCAGATCTTCTTTCTCATATCCTAATTCTTTATAGTATAAAATACTGCTGACCGTTTCCGCTGCTTCCTCTTTCGCCAAGCACCGATTGAAGATGGCCTGGACATTGCCCTCGTTCAAATCAATGGGGATAAACTCTGGTGGTTTCTCAGCCTTTTTCTGCATGGCCTTTGCCCGCAAAGCGTTCATATCAATCGCCACAACACAAGCCCCCTGCCGCGCCTTCAGCGGCGCCAAATGTTTGTTGTTTTTCCTATCATACAATACCGGCCTGCCCTTTGCAAGGCCGGCGGCGGGGATTTTCCCAGTTTCGTTGAACCGACGGAGTTTGGGCCGTCACTACTTATCCTGAAAAGGGGCTTGGAGAGCGTTGTAGGTTTGTCAAACATATTGGACGGCGAACAGAGAAGGAGTGCAGTAGTTTA
>CAMMCS010000114.1 GCA_946494635.1 uncultured Oscillibacter sp.
ACAGAGGGCTGTGCCCTGCCCAAACTGGAGCACAGAGAGATGAAAACGCTGCCCGTCGAACAACTGACATCGTTCCTGAGAGAAGCAAAAGACAGCGGCGTGTTCGAGATGTACTATGTGGAGCTGGCAACTGGCCTGCGACGGGGAGAACTGCTGGGCCTGAAGTGGGAGGACATCGATTTGGAGAAAGGCAACCTTCGGGTAAAACTGCAAATCGCCCGGATTAACGGCGAGGTGGTAGAGGCTCCGCTGAAGACGAAGAACGCCTACCGCGCACTGCCTCTGGCGGAGGACACCATCCAGGTTCTGAAACAGCAGAGAAAGAAAACCGGCAGCAGCCCCTGGGTATTCCCCTCACCTACCGGCGGCCCAATCTCGCCGGACAGCGTCCTGCATATGCTCCACCGGGTGCTGAAGCGGGCGGGATTGCCTCGGGTCCGGTTCCACGACCTCCGGCATACCTTCGCTACGCTGGCCCTTCAGAACGGAGTAGACATCAAGACGGTGTCCGGGATGCTGGGGCACTTCTCGGCAGGGTTTACCCTGGACACCTACGCCCACGTCACGACAGCGGCTCAGAAGGAGGCGGCCAGGACCATGGAAAAGGTCTTGACGGCGGCGCTGTAAGTGAGCAAAAATTTCTCGAAAAAGAACGAAGACCCGGAGGCGGAAATACCGCCTCCGGGCCGTTTTTTTGCCCCGTATGGGTCACGGTTTGGGTCAACTGCAAATTTTGCAAAACCGCATAATTTCTCTGGAAACTTTTTAGGACAAAAAGCAAAGAAAAACCGTCTGATTTCGCAAGAAATCAGACGGTTTTGTGGTTGCGGGGGCTGGACTTGAACCAACGACCTCCGGGTTATGAGCCCGACGAGCTACCAACTGCTCTACCCCGCGATATGTTGTTCTGTGGTGCCGGTGACCGGACTCGAACCGGTACAGTATCGCTACCGGGGGATTTTAAGTCCCCTGTGTCTACCAATTCCACCACACCGGCAGCTGTCGGCAACATTTAAAATATCATATCCTCACCCACTTGTCAAGCATGCGCACCAAAAACCTGTGAAAATATTTTGCGGAACGGCACCGGAAAATTTTTTTGCCGCGGCGCACAATTCCGTGCAATTTTCCCTGAAGCGGGGCATATACTGACTGAGAAGCCAATTTGCAAAGGAGGAAACGAAATGATGATAAGACGCGATACTGCCGGCGGCGGGGATGTGGATGACCTGATCTTTCAGGACAGCTGGACCGCCAGCCAGCGATGACATGTACAGGACGCCGCCTGCGCGGCGTCCTTTTGCATGCTCAGCAGATGGTCCCGCCTCCCAGTACCAGGTCCCCGGAGTAGAACACCACAGCCTGGCCCGGGGTGATGGCCCGCTGGGGCTCCTGAAACACCATGTGGATTCGCCCGCCGGGCAGAGGCTCCACCGTGGCGGGGGCCTCCCGCTGGCTGTACCGGGTTTTGGCGGTAACCGGCAGCGGCCCGGACGGCTCCGGAATCGAGAGCCAGTTGACCCGCTCCGCCGTCAGCTCCTGGCTGTACAGGCGGCTGTCCGCTCCCAGTATGACCGTGTTCCGCTCCGGATCCTTCCCCAGCACATACAGCCGGCCCTCTGCGCCGCCGACGCCCAGCCCCTTCCGCTGGCCGATGGTGTAGCAGGGCAGCCCCTTGTGGCGGCCAAGCACCTGCCCCTCCGCGTCCACGAAGTCGCCGGGGGACATCTCCACACCCCCGTGGCACCGCAGAAAGGCCCCGTAATCCCCGTCCGGCACGAAGCAGATATCCTGGCTGTCCGCCTTCTGGGCGTTGATCAGGCCATGGGACTCCGCCAGGGCCCGGAGGGCGGGTTTTTCGTAGTCCCCCACCGGCAGGCGGAGATGGGCCAGCTGGCGCTGGGTCAGCTGGTAGAGGAAGTAGGTCTGGTCCTTCCGGCGGTCCGCGCCGCGCAGCAGCTGCCAGCGGCCGGAATCATCCTGCCGCAGGCGGGCGTAATGGCCGGTGGCAATGGCGTCCGCCCCCTGATCCAGCGCCCAGTCCAGCAGGGCGCCGAACTTGATCTCCCGGTTGCAGTCGATACAGGGATTGGGGGTGCGGCCCCCGGCGTACTCGGCGGCGAAGCGATCCATCACCCGGGCCCGGAACAGCTCCCGCAGGTCCAGCACCTGATGGGGGATCCCCAGAAAAGCGGCCACGGAGCGGGCCGTCTCGATGTCGTCCCCGGAGCCGCACAGACCTGGCCGGTTCCGGAAGTCGTGAAGCCGCAGCGTCACGCCGGTGACCTCGTAACCCGCCTGCAGCAGCAGAAGCGCCGCGGCGGCGCTGTCCACGCCGCCGCTCATTGCCGCGAAAACCCGCTGGGGCATGGAAAAATCCCTCCTGAAAGCGCCGGCCCTGCGGCCGGCTTCGTGATAGCTCTATTGTAACCGGTTTCCCGCCAAAAGAAAAGGGGCCGGCTCAAAAAAGCCGGCCCTGCAGACGGTCGATCAACCCGAAAATCCGGAAAGCGGGGAAGAAAGCAGCCGCGAAAGACTGCGCCCGCAGGCGCGATCCGGAGCGCGGCCGCTCTTCAGAACTTTTTGGGGCTTTGCCCCCCAGGGGCGGCCTGGCGAAAAGACGCTTCCGCAAGCTGAGGGGCCGGCGGAAAAAGGCCGCCTCCGGCGTGATGGGGGTCAGTCCAGATGGCGCAGGGAGAAGGCCTCCGGCGGCAAAGCGTCCGCCATGGCCAGCAGGATGGGATTGAAGCCGCCGCTGTAGTCAAAGGGCACGTCGGACATGTCCAGGCTGCCGCAGCAGTCATCCGGCAGGGAGAAGGTGAACCTGGTCCCCTGGCCCGGACGGGACTCCGCCATCATGACGCCGCCGTGGCTTTCTGCAATGTGCTGGCAGATGGCAAGGCCCAGCCCCAGCCCATGGGGGTCGGGTGCCTGCACCTCGTCCCGCAGATAGCGGTCAAAGAGGAAGGGCATCAGATCCTCCTGGATCCCGCAGCCGGTATCGCTGACAGACAGGAGGGCCCGCTTGCCGGAAAACCGCAGCTCCACCGTCACCGTGCCGCCGGCGGGGGTGAACTTGAAGGCGTTGGACAGCAGCTGGTAGAGCAGCTGCTCGATGGAAGGGCGGTGGAAGGCGCAGACATGATAGTCCTCTGCGCTGCAAAATTCCAACCGGAGGCCGCGCATTTCCGCCAGGTCCTGTGCGGAGGCGCACACCGAGCGGACCGTTTCCACCAGATCCCGGTCCCGGAGGGGCAGGGGGGTGGGCTTGGCCAGATTCTCCGCCGCCGTCAGGTTGTTCACCAGGCGCAGCAGCTGATAGTAGCTCTGATCCAGCAGGGCCGCCTTGGCGTCCAGGGCGGGATCCCGCTCCCGGGCGGCGGCGGGCACCAGCTGGGCAGCGGCCAGATGCAGGTTGCACAGCGCGCTCCGCATCTGGGCGGCAATATTGGGAAATACCCGGGACAGATCAATGGGCTCCTGGGACATGGTTAAGGAGACCTCCTCTCAGGGCTTTCCCCGGTATCCTGCGCGGCAGAGCCGTTTCAAACCGTGGAAAAGCGTGGCTGGAACACCAATAGCATAACAAATAATTGTCGGAAATACAAGAAGATCCGGGAGAAAATGCCAATCCTGGCAGAACGTGCCGAATAGGAGGCAAAAGAAAGCAACCGCCATGATGATCTGATGCACCCCCAGTTTAACATCAGGATAAACCATATGTCAATATATGGTTTATCCTGATGTATCGTGTCAGATAAATTCGATACACTAAAATTATTAAATTGCAAAATGGGTGAATCGGATGAAACAGGCCTGGCTTGATAAAAAGGAAATGGGGCTCCGCATCCGGGCTGCCAGAGAACGGCAGAACTGGACGCGGGAACAGGTGGCGGAAAAGGTAGAGCTGTCTGTAAACACCATGACAGATATTGAATCGGGCAGGAATGGCACCCGGCTGGAGAATTTTGCCCGCCTGTGCCGCCTGCTGCAAGTGGACGCTGGCTACGTCCTCTTCGGCGAGGCGCCGGCCCCCGCCCAGCGGGTGGCGGATCTGCTGCGGGATCGGGATGAGGAGACGGTCCGGGTGGTGGAAAAGACCGTGGAGGCGCTGCTCCGGGCCCTGGATGCGGAAAGGGAACAATGAGCCCCGAGAAAACGGGTCCGTGCCTTTGGGCACGGACCCGTTTCATGCGTTATGCGTTTTCGGCCTCCTTGGCCCGCTCCGCCCGCTTCCTGCGGCGGCTGGCGCCGCTGCGGCGGGATTTGGCGGGAGCCGCCTGGGAGGCGCCGGCTTCCTCTTCCTGGGGCGGCTCGCTCTGCGGCGGGGCGGCCTCCTGGGGCTCCGGTTCCTTGGCGGCGGCCTTGCGGCTCCGGCGGGCGGTGGTTCTTTTGGCTGCCTTAGCCGGGGGCTCCGGCTCCGGCGGGGCTGCGGGCGGGGTGAAAAGGGCCTGCAGATGCTCAAAGGCCAGGGCGCCCTGGACAGGGCCGAACTGCCGGTTCAGGGCGGCGGCCAGCTCCTCCCTCGTGCCGGCCCGCAGCAGGAAGGCGGCCTGGATGCAATCCTGAATGGAAGGCCGCAGGGCTACCTCCCGGAAGGTGGAGGCGTACCGGGCGTGGAGGGCGCTCATAGCGGCCTCATACCCTTTGTCCTGGCTGATGACATAGGCAAAGTCCGCCTCGCCCCGGCCCACCAGGACGCCAAGTTCCGTGATGATCTGGAAGTCCAGGGAGTTTTTGCCGCCCTTCACGCTTTCCAGATACTGGACCTGGGCGGCGGTGCCGGCGCAGAGCTTTTTCACGCTGTCCAGGGTCTGCCCCTTGCCGAAGAAGACCAGAACGGTATCCTCCGCCGTCAGCAGATGAATGCCCTGCAGGCCCGTGCGGATGTTGTTGTCACCGTCCACTAAAAAAATCATTTTCATGAAAATTGTTCTTTCTTTCCTCTCGTTTTGCCTCTGTGAGGGCACTTATCCCCATCAGTATAGCAGAAGATCCGCAAAAG
Source organism: uncultured Oscillibacter sp. (assembly GCA_946494635.1). Classification (GTDB taxonomy): domain Bacteria; phylum Bacillota; class Clostridia; order Oscillospirales; family Oscillospiraceae; genus Oscillibacter. Next base: position 5,006 of record CAMMCS010000114.1, read on the forward strand.
GGCAAGAGGGACTTCCCATAGCTCCATTTCAGGATCAGCCGCGACGGACGGAACCGCGTTGGCTTGGCGAAACTGGGGAAATCCCCGCCGCCGGCCTTGCAAAGGGCAGACCGGTATTGTATGATAGGGATAACAACAAAATTTTAGCGCCGCTGAAGGCGCGGGAGGGGGATCGTGTGATGGGATTTCTGAACAAGAAGCCAGTCATCAAGCAGGAGGGTTTTCAGCCGTTAGAACTGAACGAGGACAATGTCCAGGCAATATTTAATAGATGCTTAGCAACTAAAGATTCTGTAGACTTTATAGGAGCTACATTATTTACTAAAGAAACCGGTTTTTCAGAAAATTCAAAGCAAATTGTCTTTGATAAAAAAGAGATTTTAAAAAATAAAAGTACGATTGCATATTTATACGGTCAATTACATGATGTATCATATTCTGAAATTATAACCCCATCTTCTGCTGCGATTAACTACGATTCAAATGTTTGGACAAAAGACATCGGTGTTATTTTAAACTTCTTGCATTTAGGATATGCGACTAAAATGTTTCGACCATTTATTAAAACTGAAAGCTCTACTGCTGCTGTGTTATTACCGATTTTGCCCACTCTCTCCCCCAAAGACCCCTACTTCCCAGCCTGGTGGGAGGAGCACAAATCTGAATGGGATGCATGACCCTGTAGGGGCGGACCTATGTGTCCGCCCGTCCGCCAGCTCCGCACCGGCTTCCCCGGGCGGCAGATTGCCGCCCCTACGGCGTAAAACGGTGCCGTTTCATCATCGAAAAGCGGGCCGAAACACAGGTCGGCCCCTACGGGGTCATTCCGTCCGCCCGCATCCCTCCGCGATAACCAGGCCATCCGGGCCGACACACAGGCCGGCCCCTACGGGGACATCCCGCCGGAAAGGAGCATCCCATGGACCTGCGCCGCTACCGCACCGAGGATCTGCCCGCCCTGGCCCGCCTGTTCGGCGAGACGGTCCGGCGGGTGAATATCCGGGACTACACCCCCGCCCAGGCCGAGGCCTGGGCCGCCGGGGAGGCGGACCTGCTGACCCGGGACGACTGGTTCCGCCGTCTGTACACCCTGGTGGCAGAGATCGACGGCCAGATCGCGGGCTACGGCAACGTGGACGCCACCGGCTACCTGGACCACCTGTTCGTCCGGTGGGACTGCCAGGGCCGGGGCGTCGCCACGGCGATCTGCGACGCCCTGGAGGAACACTGCCGGGCCCTGGGGCTGGCCGCCGTCACCGTCCACGCCTCCAAGACCGCGCTGCCGTTTTTCCTCCACAGGGGCTACCGGGTGGAGCGGGAGCAGCAGGTGCCGGTACGGGGGCAGGTGCTGACCAACT
>CAMMCS010000115.1 GCA_946494635.1 uncultured Oscillibacter sp.
GGACATTTTCCGGCTCGCCGTTTGCTTTCAGACGCCGCCGCTGTATTTTCCCGGATGAGGACGCTGTAATACTCGTCCGCCGGGGAACCGTTATTTTTAAAATCGGCAGCGCAAGATCCATTATCTCACAGCGAACCGGTACGGAGGGAACTGTCTTATTGGCAATAAACGCTGCCAGGCGGGTGATATCCATATGATCTTTATGCAGCCCGCTGATCTCTCCGGTATCCTCTACGCCAAGATACAGCTCTCCGCCATCTGTATTGGCAAAGGCCACCACAGCATCCACGATCTCACTGTCCTGTAATTTATTTTTATCGCTTTTAAATTCATGGGTCATGTCTTCCCGAAAACCGATATTCACTTCCATCACCTCTTTTGCAACATTATAACGCACGCGTGCGTTTGTGTCAACACAAATAACGCACACGTGCATTCTTGATCGTTGTAAAAAGGTTCATGAAACAGAACATGTATTCCGCACAATATACCGCTTACTCAGCTTGCTTGGACAGCCCCCCGTTTCTCCGCAGCAGCAGGGCGGGGCCGTTGTCCTTCGGCCAGCGGTGCCACGTCTGATACTCCGAACAGAGATTTCGCTGCCTACGGATATGAAAGGCTGCTTTTGGGAGCAGATGAATCATATTTACTGTAAAGGAAATCCGGCATATGTCCAACGGGCGCTGGCAAGCCTGCTGCCGGAAAGCGCTGTCCAAATCTCTCCTCAATATAAACGCAATGCTTTCTATTTGTAAGAATAAAAAACGAATCAGAAAACCTGCAAAAGAAGGATCGTCCATGCTGCAGAGTTTTCTACATACAATGAGCCCCGCTTTTCAACAAACAGAAAAGCGGGGCTCATTCGCTCAGAAGCTGGTCCAGCCGCCGTCGCAGGCCAGCACCACACCGTTAATGAATTTGGATTCATCGCTGGCAAGGAACATTGCCGCATTGGCAATATCCTCCGGCATACCCATCTCCGGAGAGTGGGCCAGCAGCGCGCTGGTCCGGCCAAAGCCGAAATCATTGGCTTTCGGCATCACGAGGGGGATGTCCGTGAGAACGCCGCCGGGGGAGATGGCGTTGCAGCGGATCCCCCGCTCCATGTACATGTAGGCCGTGTTCCTGGTGGCGGACACCAGGGCCGCCTTGGAGGCGCAGTAGGCCACGCCTGCGGTCTGGTGGACAGCGCCCACAGAGGCGATATTGATGATATTCCCTCCTTCGTCTCCCTGAGCCAGGAAGGCCCTTATCGCCTCCCGCATGGCGTAGAGGGGGCCGCAGGTATTTACCCGCAGCAGATCATGGATCATCTCATCGGACACGTCGCCCACGGCGGTATTGTCATCCATGATGCCGGCGTTGTTGACCAGAATGTCCAGCCGCCCAAAGGACGTTACCGCCAGGTCCACCATCCGCCGACTGGTGGACGGCTCACCGATATCCCCCTGGCAGGGGAGGATCTTCCCCTGCGCGTCCTTTTCCGCCGCCGCCAACTGCTCCAGACGGTCCAGCCGCCGGGCCACGGCTACCACATTGGCGCCCTCCCGGGCAAAGAGTGCGGCAATAGCTTCGCCCATACCGGCGGAGGCGCCGGTCACAACCGCTGTTTTTCCTGCAAGACGCATATTCTTCCCTCCTTACAGCCAGTTCTTCTCCGTAATGACAGCCGGGGAAGCATTTTCCCCCACGGTTACCTGCTCGCCCAGTACCGCTTTATCCGCCTCGATCACCGCAAAGCCGATGTTCTTTTCCACGGTGTAGCCGTAAATCGCCGCCCGAACAAAGCCGCAGGGCACCCCGTAGCGGTACACGATCTCCCGCTGGGCAATATCCTCGTAGGACTCCGCCAGATACTCCAGGCCCACCAGCTGATACCGGGGACCCTCCTCCCTGGCATTAACCAGGGCGTCCCGCCCGATAAAGTCCTTCTCCAGGTTTACCGACCAGTCCAGGCCGCACTCGTAAGGGGTAAGACCGTACATATCCTGCCGCAGGGCGAAGCCCTTCTCCACCGGCAGGCTGCGGACATAGACCTCCAGGATGGTCAGCTCCGGCGCGCCGGCGGCATCGCAGGCGCGCCGGATGGATGCCTCCACCGCCTTGGTATCCTCGATCCGGCAGTACACCTCGTACCCCAGTTCCCCGGTGAAACCGGAGCGGTGGATCTTCACCGCCGCGCTGTCCAGCACCGCGTCCATCATGGCAAAGCGTTTGAGTCCATCCGCGGGCCGGTCCAGCATGGCGTCCATGACGGCCAGGGATTTGGGCCCCTGGACGGCGTACATATCCACCTGCGCGGTGATATCGGCGCAGCTTATGTCGTACCCGCTCCGGTGCCGCTCCGCCCACCGGAGGAACTGAGGCGCGTACAGGGTGGATACCCAGTAGCGGTCCTGATCCATGTGCATAACGATGGTGTCGTCGATGATCCTGCCCTCTTCATTGAGCATGGTGGTATATTTGCTGCGGCCCGCCGGAATTTTGGTGATGGCTCCCACAAAGAGCCGGTCCAGAAACCGCTCCGCGTCCCCTCCTGTGACCTCCACCAGATCGTGGGTCCACCGGTACCAGCCGGCGTTTTCCCGCACCGCCTGGTGCTGGGCCCGGGCGGCCTGATCGTTTTTGAACAGCATGGAATCTCTCCTCCCCTCTTATACCATCCGCTTGTCGACCTTGCGGCCGATGTGGATATCCATATACTCATCGTCTTTTCCTGTGAACCAGCAGGACCACTCCGCAGAGACCATGGTCTTGACCATGTTGTGCCAGAGCACCTCGTAGCCGGTGGTAAGTTCGTCCACCGGGGCCATGGGGAAGCGGCCGTTGAAAGTCTCGGTGTCCACCCGGATGACCACTTCCTCCTTGGTAAACCGCTCCAGGAAGCAGGGGACCAACTGGGTGTCCAGCACAGCCTTGATATAGCCGCCCATGAGACGGGGATCGTTGCTGCCGATGTCGTGGGGAACGCCCAGCCAGCTGCGCATACCCTCCACGGCAAAGGGCTCGATAAAGGCGTTCTTTCCGGCGGTAGCGAAGACGATCTTGAAGATCCGCTCAAATTCCTCGTCGCTTTCCGCCATGTCCCGGATGGCGATGAGGGGGAAGGCCACGCACCACACCCAGCCCTTCTCCATGCACCAGCGGTAGGCCCAGGTAAAGCTCTTCTCCTCACCGAAAGCCTGGCTGTAGCAGCCGTTGCGGAGGATCTGCCCCGCCTTGACCCGTCGCTCCGGCGGCGTGTCGTGGACCGGATCTGCCGGCTGGTTCATGTGGTCCAGCCAGCCCTGTTTGGGAAGGTTGTACACATCCCGGCGTTCCGCCACCACCCGGCAGTGGCAGTCGCCGCAGCCCCGGGCCTCGCACATGTTGAGGGCCACCTCGTTTTCTCCATTGGGGCTGTTGAGGTCAAAGTTGGCGGTGAACATGGCGGTGGTCATGTTGCACAACTCCGCCCCCACGATGTCCCAGGGGCAGGTGTCCAGCTCCTTTTCCACCCGGTCGTGGGTGAACTGGATCACACGGCCGGCCATATTCTCATACTCGTCGCCGGAATCGCCGAAAATGCCGCCCAGCCAGGCGTCCCGCTTGCAGAACTCGGGAATGTTCCACTCGTTGAAAAACTCCTGCATGTACAGGTCGCTGGAGGCCGACATGTTCATCATATAGGAGATCTCACAGATCGCGCTGGTCCGCTTTTCAAAATCCGGTTCCAGGATCCGCATGACCTGGAACAGATTGGCACAGAAGGCCGCGATCTGCCGTACGGCATATTGGTAGGCCTCCTTCTCCGGGATCAGCTTTCCCCACACTGTCTCCACACATTTGCTGCTCTCCAGCTTGTCCAGTAGTGCCATATGCTTTCCTCCTTTTGCTCTCCCGGCGGTGCCGGAAGGATGATTGGATACGAAAATTATACGGTGTCCGGACTCTTGGCGAAAGGCCACAGACCGGCAGGGATTTCCTCCCGGGACGCCTGCCGTCTGTGGGGTGGGGAGACCCCGCATCTTCCGCTGCCGGCACAGAGCAGCCGCTGCGGAGGAAGGAGTTACAGGGGGCACCTTTGGCAACACCCCACAAATTGAAGGCGTCCACCAGAAAAAAAGCAAGCAAATTGACGGCTGCCAGAGGTCCCTTCCGCCGGCTGACCGCCTTGCCTTGGCAGGTGCGTCGTGCTAAAATTATTATAGAAGAATGAAAAAGACAGTATTTTCAGGCAGGGAGGCGGGGGCGATGAAGCTGAACACGGAGATTATCCGGCAGGCGCTGGAGGGAGAGATCCCTGTCCGGTGCAGGGGCAGACGGGATCTGTCGCTGCACCTGGGGCGGCCGGAGTATTTTCTGCCCGGCGGCCGGCGCTTTTTTGCCGGCCACCTGTACGTTGCCCGGGGCGAACAGCTGCCCCAGCGTCCGGAGATCGAGCGGGGCGCGGCGCTGCTGTGTGTGGGGGAGAGCATGTATCTCCCCTACTACCTGGAGGACTGCTGCGTGCTTCAGGTGGGAGAGAGGACAGATCTCTGCCGCCTGTTCAATCTCCTTACCGCCGTCTACGACCGCTATGACGCCTGGAGCCAGAGCTTGTCCCACGTCCTCGCTACCAGCGGAAGCGTCCGGGAGATGATCGCCTGCAGCCAGGAGATTTTCGGAAACCCTCTCTTTGTGCTCAATAAGGAGTTCCATTTTCTGGCCCAGAGCAGCTATTCCGGCCTGCCTCTCACAGAGTGGGAGAAAGGCGCCTCCCGCCAGTCCGGCGGCGACGCCCTGGATCTGCCCCTCCTGAGCACGTTTCTGGAGCATGCGGAGCTGAACACCCAGAAGCGCGGGGCCATGCTCATCAATATCCTGGACAGCAGCACCCTCTGCGTCAATCTTTTTCAGAGCGGCGTCTACAGCGGGTGCCTCATTGTGGACTACCGGAGGCGGGAGCACTGCCGGGCGGACGACGCCCTGGCAGAGTATCTGTCCGGACAGATCGAACTGGCTCTGGCCCGGTATACCGCCCCGGCGGGAGATGAGCGAACCTCCCTGCGGCAGACCTTCCAGAGCCTGATCGAGGGCCTGCCGGCGGATCTGGAGCAGCAGTGGCTGCTGGAGTGCAGCCAGGCGGGCCGGGAGTATCTCTGCGTGAAAGTCCGCTTTGGCAGCCGCCTGGCTCAGCTGCCCATCGGCTACCTGTGCCGCATGCTGGAGCAGTCCTTTCCCGGGAGCGTAGCCTTCCCACACGACGGCGCTATGGTGGCCTTTGTGGAGACCGGGTCTCTGGAGAAACCGGGGAAAGATCCTCTGCAGGTCCTCCAGGAGCGGTTTGCGCTGTTCAACGCCGGAAAGGATCTCCGGGTGGGTATCAGCGATCCCTTCCGGGATATTTACCGGGCCCAGCTCTACTACCTGCAGGCCTGTGCCGCCCTGGACAACGGCCGCCTGTTTAATCCGGGAAAGCGCTGCTGTCTCTTCCAGGACTACGCCCTCACAGAGCTCATCATCAATGCCCTGGGAAAGCTTCCCGCGGAAATGTACTACTCCCAAGGTCTGCGGCGTCTGGCGGAACATGACAGCTCCGCCCCAGTCAGCTATATTGAGACTCTCCGGGCCTATCTGAACCGGAATATGTCGATCACCAGAACTGCCGCCGCTCTGTACCTCAACCGCAGCACCCTGCTGGAGCGGATCGGTCGGATCAAGCGGGAACTGGGCTCGGATCTCCAGGACCCGGAGGAGCGGCTGCGCCTACAGATCCTGCTGAAAGCCATGGAGATCCAGGCGGCACTGCAGACCGGGAATCAGAGTTGACAGGAGGGCCCCCGCAGGTAATGCCTGCGGGGGCCCTCTTCGTTTTGCCCGGCGGGCAATCACTCTCCCAGAGCCTTCAACGCCGCGTCGATCTCCTCCACCTTAGCCGCGTCCAGCCCCGCCTGGGGAAAGGATGCCAGCTTGCGGAAGGTCAGAGCCCCTACCAGCTTCATCTGAGGATTGGTCTTGAAACCAGGGGCGTATTTCTCCAGCAGATCTGCTGCCGCCTCGTTCTTCATCAGTTCCTTTACCTTGCTGTCGACAGAAAGCGCCATGTCTGTATCCTCCTTCTGTAAATTGCCGTTTCCGTGCTGTGATTGTATTGTATGAGGAGACATGGCCTTCTGTATAGACTACAAAAGGTGGGGAATATGGGATGGATCACCCGGCGGCACAACGGGGTATGAAAAATCAGATAATAGGCATTATGCATTTGCCGTCTGGGCAAAATCCTGACTGGAGACCTACAAGAAGCCATATGTCAAAGGCAATACGTACAGCGGTACCTATT
>CAMMCS010000116.1 GCA_946494635.1 uncultured Oscillibacter sp.
CACCACGTTGTTGATGAACAGCAGGCTGGAGATCAGCACCAGGGCCATGCAGATGGCGCCCACCGCCAGGATGACGCCCAGGACCAGCACGATCTGCCGGTCCACCAGCCGCAGGGAGGTCACCAGCCGCAGCACCCCGGCCACACGGCCGTTGAACATCAGCGGGGCGGATACCGCCATCACCTTTTCCCCCGTTACGGGATCCCGCCCGCGAAACGGCGTGATCTCCTGGTTGGCGATGGCGCCGGTAATGTCGCTGGTACCGGGGGAGGTACCCGCCGTCAGGCCGGAGGTGGACATCTGGATCCGGCCCACGCTGCTGATGAACTGCAGCTCGATCCGGGACTTTTCCTCATAGGTGTCCACCGCCTGGGTGGCCATCTGGTTGTACTCGGCGTAGCTGTTCATAAAGTAGTCGTTGAAGGCGTTGGACATGGCCTCCACCTGCTTCACCAGGCCGTTTTGCATGCTGCTGTAGTAGTAGGTGGACACGCCGGCGGACACCAGCGTCACCAGCAGCACCAGCAGCACCAGCACCGGCAGGATGGTGTTGACGATCCACCGCTTCCGCAGGCCCCGAAGGCGCAGCACCGCCCATTTTCTCTCCCGCTCTTCCTCTGCCATGAACTGCGCCTCCTCTCTGTGTGTTCTTTCCCCGGTTCCCGGGGTTGGCGGGTTCCCTCAGAACCCCCATTTATACCCGCAGCCCCACACCGTCGTGATGTAGGCCGGGTTCTGCACGTTGTTTCCCATTCCGCATGGCGGAATGGGGCCCTTTGATCTGACTTGCGCGGCGGGAGTGAATCCCGCCTTGCGCCAAGGTTTCGGCGTTCCGCCAAAACGCTTGCACGGGCTCGCGCCCGCCCCGCTCCGCGGGGCCCCGGACAACGTGCGGGGAACTTTTCTCAAAATCCCCACTTGTAGCCGTAACCCCACACCGTCGTAATATAAGTCGGGTTCTGCACGTTGTTTCCCATTCCGCATGGCGGAATGGGGCCCTTTGATCTGACTTGCGCGGCGGGAGTGAATCCCGCCTTGCGCCAAGGTTTCGGCGTTCCGCCAAAACGCTTGCACGGGCTCGCGCCCGCCCCGCTCCGCGGGGCCCCGGACAACGTGCGGGGAACTTTTCTCAAAATCCCCACTTGTAGCCGTAACCCCACACCGTCGTAATATAAGTCGGGTTCTGCACGTTGTTTCCCATTCCGCATGGCGGAATGGGGCCCTTTGATCTGACTTGCGCGGCGGGAGTGAATCCCGCCTTGCGCCAAGGTTTCGGCGTTCCGCCAAAACGCTTGCACGGGCTCGCGCCCGCCCCGCTCCGCGGGGCCCCGGACAACGTGCGGGGAACTTTTCTCAAAATCCCCACTTGTAGCCGTAACCCCACACCGTCGTAATATAAGTCGGGTTCTGCACGTTGTCCTCGATCTTCAGGCGGAGCCGGCGGATGTTCACATCCACAATCTTCAGCTCGCCGAAGTAGTCCCGGCCCCAGACCATGTCCAGCAGTTCCTCCCGGGAGAGGGCCTTGCCGGGGTTCTCCATGAACACCTTCATAATGGAGTACTCCACCTGGGTCAGCTTGATCCGCTGGCCGTTCTTCTCCAGGGTCCGGTTCCGGGTGTTCAGCAGGAAGGGGTCCTGCCGGATCTCCCCGGTCTGGGGCGTCTCGTCCCCGCCGGCCCGGCGGAACAGCGCGTCCACCCGGGCGGTGAGCTCCGCCGGGGAGAAGGGCTTGGTCACATAGTCGTCGGCGCCGGTCATCAGGCCCGTCACCTTGTCCATCTCCTGGGAGCGGGCGGTCAGCATGATGATGCCGATTTTCGTATTGGTGGCCCGGATCCGGCGGCAGACCTCAAAGCCGTCAATGCCGGGCAGCATGATATCCAGCAGCGCCACCTTGGTGTCCGGGTTCTCCTTCAGCTTGTCCAGCGCCTCTTCCCCGGTCTCCGCCTCGATGACGTCATAGCCGGCCCGGCGCAGGTTGATCACGATAAAACTGCGGATGCTGGACTCGTCCTCCAGCACCAGTACCTTTTTCATGTGGATCTCCCACCTTTCCTTATCTTTAGCTGTCGCTGGGGGCCCACTCTGTGGTAATCAGGCTGAAGGCCCCCCGCAGAGTTTCCTCATCCATTGCATATGCCCACCCATTGTTGGCTTCCAGGAACCTGGCGGTGTAAATCACCTCCGGCTGGCGCCTGAGGACCATCTGCCCGGCCCGGGCCGCCTTGATCTCCCGGCTGGAGCCGGTGAGCCGGGTGATCTGCAGGAAATCCCGGGTCTCGCCGGTCTCCCCGTCCAGATAGGAAAACGTCACCGTATTCTCGTCCGTACCGGTGGTCCGGGAGAACCCCACCTGACCGATCCAGCTGTCCGGCAGGGTGAGATACCATCCATCCTCCACACAGTGGTAGGTCCGCAGGGCAACCTCACTGGTTCCGTCGCTGGAGAAGGCGTACCAATCAATGCGGTGGGAAGAGCTGCCGTCCTCCCCGGCCTCGGTCTGGGTGGAAACCGGGTGGGGGACCTCTGTGACGCTGTCGCCGTTGATATCCTCCGGGTACAGGAAGCAGAAGGGCGCCACCTCTGACGAGACGCCGGTCACATCAGACAGGAGGATGTTGACAAGCTCCTCATTCCGCACGGTGAGCACGTCCGTTGCCATCCAGGAGGACTCCTCCACACCGGTGACAAACAGTGCCGGGACCCCGTCCGCCAGGGTGCCGTTCTTTACCCGCCCCTGCTGGCTCAGCTCCGCCATGGTGCTGGTGATCCGGGCGGAGATCCGGGGCTGGAGCTCCCCATTGTTCCAGCTGTAGTAGTCCGCCACGCCGTTGCCCTCCTGATCCGCCCGGAGGACCACCAGCTCCCACAGCCCGTCCTGATTCAGGTCATTGACGGCGTATTTCACATAGCTGGTGCCGCTGATCAGCTCCTCCGGCTCCCCGGACCGCAGGGTGTACACCGACAGGGCCTGGAGATCCGTGTTGACCCGCCAGCCCACCAGCAGTTCCTTCCAGCCGTCCTGGTCCAGGTCCTCATAGGCAACGCTGTAGATGCTGCTGCCGGTCCCCTCAATGACGGCGGCCTGCTCGTAGGTCTGCCCCCTGGGTGTAAAAATATAGATCTTCAGCGGGCGCTCGTCCGAGGCGTTGCGGAAGAAGGCCACCGCCTCCTCCTCTCCGTCGCCGTTCAGATCCTCCAGCTGTACCGGCTGGATGTTGTTGCCGGAGACCGGCGCCGCGTACTCCGCGCCCTCCGCCATCACCTGGTTGAGGCAGTTGTTCAGCTCCGTGTACTCCGCAGGGAGCTGGGGCAGGCTGTACAGGTCCGAGGGCGAAAGGGAAAATCCGCAGCCGCTGGCCGACAGGAGGAGACAGGCGCCTGCCGCCGCAAATATCCAATGGCATATCCGCTTTTTCACAGTCTCCTCCCTTCCGCGCCGGGCCCCGCCCCGCGCCTATAAAATTCCCCAATTTAACTTGTATATCATACCACGTTTCCGGTGTCTTGTGTAGGGGGTCTTTCCATTTTCCCCTGCTTTTTACGGTCTGTTCATTTTTCTTGGCCTTTGGGCCGGAGGCGCGTCTCGCCCCTCCCGGCCTGCCCCGCCGCCGGAAAAAGGCGGGCAAGCCGCCCGCCCTTTTCCCGCCTTCACGTCCGGCCGGCCAGTCAGCCCCCGCCGTCCCCCGCCCATTGCGCAGACGCGATCAGCACCAGCTTCTCTCCCCTGGTCAGGGCCTTGATGGACGCCTCCCGCCGCAGGGCCGCGGAGCGGTCAGCGGCCGGCTCCTGATACACCAGCTCCACCGGCAGGCGGCTGCGGGTGTACTTGGCGCCCCGCCCCGCCTGATGGGCCCGGAGCCGCCGGGGGAGGTCGTTGGTGCTGCCCGTATACAGGGTCCCGTCCCCGCACCGCAGGATATAGACCAGATAGCCCATGCCGCACCTCCCCCGTCTGGAATAGCCGTACCCAGTATATCACAGGGGCGCATCTGCAGCCAAGGACTTTCCGCATGGGGACTTCCCTGCCCGGCATAGGATGGGGGGAGGGAGGGATTGTATGCTGTCTGCTGCGCTGCTGCTGTTTGCCAACACGCTTCTGTTTTCCCTGCGCCTGTCCGGCGGCGGGTCGTTCCCAAAGCCCCTGTCCGCCGCGGAGGAGCGGGAATATCTCCGCCGCTATGCCCAGGGCGATCAGGCCGCCCGGGACGTGCTGATCGAGCGGAACCTGCGTCTGGTCGCCCACATCATCAAGAAATACTATACCCAAAGCGCCGATCAGGAGGACCTGATCTCCATTGGGACCATCGGCCTCATCAAGGGGATCTCCAGCTTTGACCCGGCAAAGGGCGCCCGGCTGGCCACCTACGCCGCCAGGTGCATTGAAAATGAGATCCTGATGTATTTCCGCAGCCAGAAGAAGCTCCAGGGCGAGGTGTCCCTCTCCGACTCCATCGACACCGACAAGGAGGGCAACGCCCTGGAGCTGATGGACGTGGTGGGGGTGGATGACACCATGCTGGACGACATCCACGACCGGGACAGCGCCCTGCGGGTCCGCCGCCTGGTGGGGGAATGTCTGACCGCCCGGGAGGCCAAGATCATCCGCCTGCGGTATGGGCTGGGCGGCACGATCCCCCTGACCCAGCGGGAGGTCGCCGTCTCCTTCGGCATCTCCCGCAGCTATGTATCCCGCATTGAGAAGCGGGCGCTGGAGAAGCTGCGGCAGGCCATGGAGGCGGGAAGCGGCGCCGGCGCCTGAGCACAGGTCCCGGCGTGCGCGGGCCGGGGGACTGTGGGCTCCCTCCTCTCCGCCCCGCGCGGTGAGGCGGCGGGCAGTGACCGCGCCGCAGCCGCAAAACAGAGCCGGAGGCAGCTGGCAGGCTCCTCCGGCTCTGTTTTTGATCCGTGCTCAGTAGCGCCGCACCACAGCGGCCACCCGCCCCAGAATTTGGGCGTATGTACCGTCAATGGGGCTGTAGTCGTCGTTCTCCGGCAGCAGCCACACCTGGCCGCCCTTCAGCGACAGCCGCTTCACCGTGGCCTCGTCCCCGATCAGGGCCACCACAATCTCCCCGTGGCGGGCTGTGGGCTGCCGGTGGACCACCACCAGATCTCCCGGCAGGATTCCGGCCTTCAGCATGGACTCGCCCCGGACCCGCAGGGCGAAAAATTCTCCGGAACGCCCGCCGGTGTCAAAGGTCAGATAGTCCTCAATGCACTCCTCCGCCAGGATCGGGCTTCCGGCCGCTACGTTGCCCACCACCGGAACCTGATTCCCTTTCTGGGGCAGCTCCCGCAGGGTGATGGCGCGGCCCTTCCCGGCGCCCTTTTCGATGACGCCCGCCTCCTCCAGCCGCTTGAGATGGAAGTGGACCGTAGAGGGAGAGCGCAGCCCCACCGCCTCCCCGATCTCCCGTACAGAGGGGGGGTAGCCCTGGTCTTGGATACAGCTGACGATGTATTCATAAATTCTCTGCTGCATCTTGGAGAGCTCCTGCATAAGCACCCATCCTTTACATAGAATCTGACTTGATTATATCATGCGCTTTCCGGAAAAGCAAACATTTGTTCCATTTTTGTAAAAATCTTTTTCGGAAAGCCGCCATCGTCCCTTGGGGAAACGGCAGAAGCCCGCCGTTTTTTTGTGAAATCCCCTTGAAATCCAGGACAGCCTGTGGTATCATAGATACCTGTGAAATCATAGTCCACGCACTGCGTGGCTGAATGTTTTGGAGGTTATCCTGTATGGGCGCTTTAACCCTTGTCATTACGATTCTGCAGCTTCTTTGCGGCGTTGCGATCACGGTGATCGTCCTCTTCCAGTCCGGCAAGAGCGCCGGCCTGTCCGGCTCCATCGGCGGCGTGGCGGACTCCTTCCTGGCCCGGAACAAGGCCAAGACCTGGGATGCCAAGCTGGCCCGGGCCACCAAGTGGGTGGGCGCTGTGTTCCTGATCCTGACGCTGATCCTGCTGATCCTGCAGGGCTGAGCAGGGCTTCCCGGCAGCAGAGGGCGGCGGGGGGGGCGGCACCCCCCCCCCCCTTTTTCTTTTCCCTCCCTCAGGCCAAAGAGGAACCCCCCCCCCGGCGGGGGGCGCCCGTTTTTCGCGGCCCCCCCCC
>CAMMCS010000117.1 GCA_946494635.1 uncultured Oscillibacter sp.
CGCCCCACGCGGGCATCGCCCCCGGCGTGGACCGCATGGTGATGCTCCTGGCCGGGGAGGACTCCATCCGGGAGATCATCCCCTTCCCCATGAACAAGAACGCCCAGGACGTGATGATGAGCGCCCCCAGCGAGGTCACGCAAAAGCAGCTGGACGAGCTGCATATCGCCATTGTCAAGCCGGAGGACTGATCCGAATTCCGGTTTCCGCGGCGGGACCTCGCAGCGCGCCAACGGCGCGCCGCGCGTGAGCGCGTTCAAGCATTTTCCAAAAGGGAAAATCTTGGGCCGGACGGGCTTTGCCTGTCCGGCCTTTTTTAATCCCGGGCCCCCCATGCGGCCCTGCCGCATGGGGATCACGCAGAAGCAGCTGGACGAGCTGCACATCGCCATCGTCAAGCCGGAGGCATAACAAAAAGCGGACGCAGGTGCGTCCGCTTTTCTTATTCTCCCCGGCCCCGGAGGAGGTATAGAGGCGGACCTGTGTGTCCGCCCGCCCTGGTTTCCGCCGGACCACGGCGTAGGGGCGGCCTTTGGTCGCCCGCGGGGTGCCAACTGTTTGGTTGGCGGATAACAGCTGGATTGCCAGCTGGGCAATGCACCCCCCATTTTCTTTTCGGTCTTGCCGAAAAGAAAACGGGCCGTGCACGGTCCAAAAGAAAAGAACGCTTTTGGGCGCACTCCGGTGCAGTGGCCCTCCGCGCGCACGGGGGACGGCATACCGGTGCAAGCGTATTTTCGATGGCGCTCTGCCGGGCACGCTTTTGCCTTCTGCGGTTCCCGATACTGCCGTCCCGTGGCGGATGGTGCCGACGGCATCGGGGTGGTCGTCGTATGGCCTCTGCTCCTCTTTTCGCTGCCGCTGGCCTGGCGGTTGGGGATGGCTCTTCTGTAGGGGCGGACCTGTGTGTCCGCCCGCTCCGGTTCCCGCCGGATCTCCTGCAAAAATCGGGCGGACCGCAAAATGCGGTCCGCCTGTTTTTGATTGGGGCGATCATTCCACCGGCCAGAGCTTGTCAAACCGCTGGGCCTGGGTGTTGCACCAGAAGTGATCCTCCGTCAGGCCGGAGACGTAATAGGCCAGCGGGCCGGAAAAATTGCCGCTCTCGTGGATGTCCACCTCCAGAGACGGGCAGTAGCCCACGCCGCTCCGGTCCCGGAGCCGGGTGCCGAGCGCCGTCTCCCCATAATAGCCCAGCCAGGGGATCACCACCCGGCAGGTGCCGTTTCGGAAGATCAGCAGCTCCTGCATCGTGCTGTCACACCAGATGCCGTCAAAAGCTGACAGCTCCTCCGGCCAGGCGGATGCCTCCTCCCGCCAGGGCGTGGTTTCCGCCGCCAGAAGCCGGGTGAAGAAAGGATGCAGGGAAATCACCGCTTCCTGATAGGCGTCCTCCGAAAGTGCCGGCCCTTCTCCCGCGGCCCGCAGGCCGTCCGCCGCGTCCAAAACGGCGGCAAACGACGCAGCGGCTTCCGCCGTGGTCTCCGTCCGCGCTTCCAACAGGGCTCCCACCTCCTGAGGGGGCGCGCTGGCACCGGCCTCCGCCCAGTCCAGCAGCGTCCGGGCCGCCGTTTCCGGCGACTCCTCCAGTACCTGCACCGCCACGGTCTCCCAGGTGATCCCCGGGTCTGCCTCCTGCCCCGGAGGCACTCCCAGCAGGGAAATCACTGTCAGCAGCATCGCCGCCATCCGCATGTTTCCTCACATCCTTTCCGTTTTTTCTCAACATATCATACAGGCGTTCCGGATTCCACCACAAACCAGTAACAGTCTTTTCTTTCCCGCCAAAATGTGATACACTGCAGATACCTGTACCTCCCCTCTGGAAAGGAGTTCTCATGAAACGCTTTTTAACGGCGGCTCTCGCCGCTCTGATGCTGCTTACGCTTTCCGCCTGCGGAGGCGCCCCGGCGCAGGACTCGCCGGATCCCCCGGAGCTGGCTGAACCCCTGCCCCAGGAGCCGGAGACACCTCCGGAACCCACGCCGGAGGAGCTGGCCGCCCAGCAGGTGGAGGATATCCTCTCCTCCCTGACCCTGGAGGAAAAGGTGGGCCAGCTGTTCTTCGTCCGGATACCGGATGCGGAAGCCGTCTCTGATGTGAGCACCTATCACCTGGGGGGCTATATCCTGTTTGGCCGGGATACGTCGGACCGGACTGCCGACAGCCTGATCCAGACCATCCAGAGCTATCAGGACGCAGCCGCGGCGGACACCGGCATCCCCCTGCTGATCGGCGTGGATGAGGAGGGCGGCACCGTGGTGCGGGTCAGCTCCAATCCCCACCTGCGGGCCTCCAAATTCCCATCGCCCCAGAAATCCTATGCCTCCGGAGGCATGGAGGCGGTGCTGGCGGATGCCCGGGAGAAGGATCTGCTCCTCTCCGCCCTTGGCTTCAATGTGAATCTGGCGCCGGTGGCGGATGTGTCCACCGCGCCAGGCGACTTCATCTATGACCGCACCTTCGGCCAGGATGCCGCCGCCACGGCGAACTATGTGTCCCAGGTGGTCACCCAGATGTCGGCGGACAACATGGGCAGCGTTTTAAAGCACTTTCCCGGCTACGGCAGCAACGCGGACACCCACACCGGCATCGC
Source organism: uncultured Oscillibacter sp. (assembly GCA_946494635.1). GTDB lineage: Bacteria > Bacillota > Clostridia > Oscillospirales > Oscillospiraceae > Oscillibacter. The sequence goes on from CAMMCS010000117.1 coordinate 2,597, forward strand.
CTTGGACCAGCGTCCCCTGGAGACCTTTGAAGGCTCCGATTTCCTCCCCTTCCAGGCTGGGGCTGCGGCCGGCGGCGGCAAGACCGCCGTGCTGGTCTCCCACAACATCATGGCGGCAGTGGACAGTGAACTCCCCTCCTCCCTGTCCCCGGCAGTCCACGACCTGCTGCGGACAGATCTGGGCTTTGACGGCGTGGTAATGACCGACGACCTGGCCATGGAGGCAGTATCCGCCTACGCTGCCGACGGTGCCGTGGCGGTCATGGCCCTGGAGGCGGGCAACGATCTGGTAATTACCACCGACTACCGCACCCAGATCCCCAAGGTGATCGAGGCGGTGGAGGGCGGCACGCTGTCCGAGGGCACCATTGACGCCGCCTGCCGCCGGGTGCTGACCTGGAAGCAGAATTTGGGGATGCTGTAATCCCCGTCCGGATTTTCCGTCTATATCAGCAGAACGCCTGATTTGAAGGGAGGGGGTCTCATGGCCCGCAGATTCCGGATATTCGCGCTTTTGCTCCTGGCCGCCGCTGCCCTGACGGTGCCCGCCCTGGCGGACTCCGGCCCCAAGCCCCTGCTGTCCATCACCGTGGAGCATCCGCCGGAGGCGCCCTATTACCTGGACCTGCTGGCGGAAGGCCCCCCTTATGACGATGGCTACCGGACGGAGGAGGACTTCGCCGGTTATGACCAGCCGCTCCTGCAAGCCATGCGGGACGCCGTGCCGGAGGGCTGGCACCTCTGCATCCTGGACGGCGACCTGATCTTCGGGGATCTGACCGGTGAGCCCCAGGGGGACGCCATGATCCACACATTCAGCTACTACGGCGTGCCGGACACCTACCGCATCCTGATCGCCGCAGAGAACGGTGCGGTCTGGGTCTCTGACGCATACACCCGGCACGCCCTGCAGACTTCCGCCACATTGGACTGGGCGGCAAAAGCCGTCTCTGTGCCCTCCCCTGCAGTCGGTTTTTCCCTGCAGTTCTGCTCTACATTCCTTCCCACACTGGTGATCGAGGGTATTCTGCTGGCGCTCTTTGGCTATGGAAAGCTCCGCCGGAATTGGATCGTCTTTCTGGCGGTGAACCTGGTGACACAGGGTGCCCTGGCCTTCTATGCCGCCTCCAACACGCTGTCTTACGGCGCCTCCACTGGCGTGCTGGCTCTGGTGATCGGGGAGTGCGTCATCGCCCTGGCAGAGGGGTGTTTGTACGGCTATCTCTTAAAAGGCCATTCCTTCGGACGGGCCTTTGCCTACGGCCTGACGGCCAACGCCTGTTCCGCTCTGGCTGGCGTGGTGCTGGTGGAGCCGGTGTGGCGCTTTGTAGTCTCCATCTCCTGATGGATGAAAGGTGATGTCTCCATGTATGTGAAGCTCTCGGACTGTCCCCTGTCCCGGGATGCGGCCCCGCCGGAGGGCCGGCTATGATCTGCCGGCTGGAAACGCCCGCCGCCGCGGCGGCGCTGTTCGGCCCGGCCCATCCGGTGATTCTCCGGGCCTGTCTGGAAGGCACCATGGGCGCCGTCTATGGGGATCACCCTGCCGCTCCCAAATCCGCCCTGGCCCTGCTGGGGGACTTCGCCTTTTTCGCCGGCCGGGCCTCCCGGGAACTGGAGGACTTCCGCCCGCCGGACAGCCCCCGGCCATTTGCCCTGCTGATTCCCCGAAGCGCCGAATGGCATCGTCTCCTGTCGGAGCGGTACGGCCCCATGGAGTTCTCCCGCTTTGCCATGAAAGCCGGGACCTTCAGCCGGGCCCGGCTGGAAACGCTGGCCTCCTGCCCCTCTGAATATACGATTTGTAATATCAATCAGGAATTATACAATCTGTGCCGGCAATTTCCCTGGAGCCGGGACCTGGTGGGGCAGTTTTTCGGCTGGGAAGCCTTTCAGGCCCACGGCCTGGCAGTGCTGGCCCTGCGGGACGGCGTCCCGGTGGCCGGCGCCGGCACCTACGCCGCCTGTGCCGGCGCCATTGAAATCGAGGCGGACACCCGGGAGGATCACCGCCGCCGTGGGCTGGCCCGGGCCTGCTGTGCCCGGCTGATCCTGGCCTGCCTGGACCGGGGGATCACCCCCGGCTGGGACGCTCACACCCCCGCCTCCCTGTCCCTGGCGGAGCAGCTGGGCTACCGTCTGGAATCCCCCTACCCGGCCTTCGCCGTCTCCGAATGGTAACGTCCGTTCCGCATCGGGGCGTTTGCTGTCTGAATCGGCGGCCAGTTTCCCGGGACCTTCCTGGCTGGCCGCCGCCTTCATCTCCTGAATGAAAGGAAGTTTTCCACATGGAAACGGAAAAGCTCTATTACCAGGATCCCTACCGCACTGCCTTCACCGCCAGGGTCCTCACCTGCGAGCCGTCCCAAACCGGCTATCTGGTGACCCTGGACCGCACCGCCTTCTACCCGGAGGGCGGCGGCCAGCCGGCGGACCACGGCACCCTGGGCACCACGGCCGTCACCGACGTCCACGAAAGGGACGGCGTGATTTTCCACACCTGTGACAGCCCTGTGGAAACCGGCTCTATTGTGGAGGGCGCCATCGACTGGCCCCGGCGGTTCGACCACATGCAGCAGCACTCCGGAGAACACATCCTCTCCGGCCTGCTGTGCTCGCTGTACGACTGCGACAACGTCGGCTTCCACCTGGGGGCGGACACCGTCACCATTGACTACAACCGGGAGCTGACCTGGGAGCAGGTGCTGGCTGCGGAGCTCCGGGCCAACGAAGCAATCTGGGCAGACACCCCGGCGGAGATCACCTTCCCCTCCCCGGAAACGCTGGAGCATCTCCACTACCGCAGCAAAAAGGAGCTCACCGGCCAGGTGCGGATCGTCTCCTTCCCCGGAGCCGACTGCTGCGCCTGCTGCGGCACCCACGTCCGCCGGGCCGGGGAGGTAGGGCTCATCAAGATCCTCTCCTGCCAGAAATTCCGGGAGGGGGTCCGGCTGGAGATCCTCTGCGGGGCGCGGGCCTACCGGTACCTCTCCCGGATCTATGAGCAGGATCACGCCGTGGCCCAGCTGCTGTCAGTAAAGCCCCAGGATACGCTGGCCGCTGTAGAACGGCAGAGCGCGGAGCTCGCTGCCGCCAAGCAGCGGATGACGGAGCTGGAGGATCAGCTCTTCACCCTCCGGGCCCAGTCTTTGGCGGGCCGGGGAGACGTGCTGCTGGTGGAGCCCCCCATGCGGCCCGACGGGGCCCGAAAGCTGGCGGACGCCGCCGCAAAAGCCGCCGGCGGTCTGGCGGCAGTGTTTGCCGGGGAGGGAGCTTCCCATGTCTACGCCCTGGTTCACGCCGGCGGAGCTGACATCACCCCGCTGGTGAAGCGGCTGAATCAGGCCCTGAACGGCCGGGGCGGCGGGAGAAACGGCTTTGCCCAGGGCAGCGTCCGGGCAGATGCCGCCGCCATCCGGGCCTTTTTCCAAAAGACCTGCTAACAAAAGTCAAGTAGAAATTTCAGATTTGGGGGAGCGACAA
>CAMMCS010000118.1 GCA_946494635.1 uncultured Oscillibacter sp.
CCGTTTTGCCCGGGCCCCCAGGGAGAAAAAGAAGGGACCCCCCCACGGCGCGGGGGGCCCCTCCCCAAAAGGGAAAACCCCGCCTTTTTTTCTGAGAAACACAGGCGGCTCCTCTTTTGCCCCTTTGCCTCCCCTGGCCCTTGCATCCGCACTGCAGGCTGTGCGGAAAGAACACGGCGGATCTCGGCTCTGCGTTTTTTCATTTTTATAATTCCGAAACAATTCCCCAGCATTTCATCAACAAGCCAACGGTATGATCACTCCGGAAACCAGCCAACAAACCATTTGATTCTGGAGGTTATCATGATGAAAAAGAAAGACTTCGTAACCCTGATCCTGAGTACCGTCGGCGGAATCCTGTTCGCATTGGGCATGTGCATGGCGCTTTTGCCGGAATGGGGCGCCATGGCCCCGGGGGTCGTAATCGGCGCGGTCGGCGCACTGGTACTTCTGATCATGGTGCTGGTCCGCCGCAGAATGGACGGCAAGCCCGCAATTGTCTTCAACGCCAGGGCCATCGGTACCGCGCTGCTTGGCATTGTTGGGGCAATTGTCCTGGGCATCGGCATGTGCATGACCATGATTTGGGATATGATGGTTCCCGGCATTGCCGTTGGAATCGCAGGTATCGTCCTCCTGCTGTGCCTGATTCCTGTCACAAAGGGGCTGCAGTGAGGCTGCGGATGATGGGAAAATGGTTGATTCCGGCCGTATTGGCCGCCGCGCTTCTGGCCGGCGCGGCCGTATGCTTACACATGAAAGCCAGCCGTATAAAAATTTAGCGTTCACTGTTGGAAGGAGGCAATCACTATGGCAAAATCCAAATTCGTGCAGGCGAACAAAAAGATCGCTGAAGGCGTGGTAAAGGGGTACCAGAAAATAGAAGAGGGTGTGGTCGGCGGCTATCAGAAGCTGGAGTGCGGCGTGGTGAGCGGATTCACCAGGATGACAGACAGCTTTATAGAGCAGTTCCTGACCAAAGAGGGGGAGTCGGTCCGAGATGCCAAGGAACGGCTTGCCGCGGAGCAGGCTGCCCGCCAGGCGGCACGCCCTCCGGAACGCACCCCTCTTACTTCCGGAAGTGCGGAGCCGCCCCATCCGAAGCGGGAGCGGACATGACAGCGCAAAGAGCGGAACTGCGGAAAAGCCGGCGGCTCCGCTCTTTGCGCTCCCCCCCTCCTTCCGCATATTTTTTGAAATCAGCCGCCATATCAACATTTCCTTAACAACTTCATGGTAAGCTGATTAAAACGCCATGCAAAAGGAGGAGCGGGAATGTTCAAAATCCTGGTGGTAGAGGATGACCGGGACCTCAACCGCACCGTCTGCGCCTATCTGAACCAAAACGGCTATGAGGCCGTGGGCTGCCTGGATGCCGGCGGGGCCTATGACGCGCTGTTCGGCGCTCTGTTCGACCTGATCATCTCCGATATCATGATGCCCGGCACAGACGGCTTCGAGTTTGTGGAGACCGTCCGGCAGCAGAACCAGGAGATCCCCATTCTGTTCATGACGGCACGGGATGACTTCGCCGCCAAGCAGCGGGGCTTCCGCATGGGGATCGATGACTACATGGTCAAGCCGGTGGATCTGGATGAGATGCTGCTGCGCATCGGCGCGCTGCTGCGGCGGGCCAGGATCGCCAGCAGCCGGAGGCTTGAGATCGGCGGGCTGCTGCTGGACGCAGACGAGCACACGGCCTATCTGGACGGCAGCGAGGTTTCCCTGACCGTCCGGGAGTTCAACCTGCTGTACAAGCTGCTCTCCTACCCGAAGAAAACCTTTACCCGGTCCCAGCTGATGGAGGAATTCTGGGATGTGGACTCCACCTCCAGCCTGCGCACCGTGGACGTGTACATGGCAAAGCTGCGGGAAAAATTTTCTGGCTGCCGGGAATTTTCGATTGTCACAGTCCACGGCCTGGGCTATAAGGCGGTGCTCCAATGAAGCAGCGTGACTGCCGGCGCATCCGCCGGATCCTGTTCTCAGCCCGGCGGTTCCTGACCTTTTTTCTGCTGATGTGCTTCGTCATCACCAGCTGCATGCTGCTGTTCCTGGGGCAGGTGCAGCAGGATATGGCTGCGGAACTGCCACGGGCGGTCATTGAGCAGGCGGCAAAATACACCTTTGCCAATATCCTGCTGCTGAGCCTGCTGTGTACCATAGCGGATGCCGTCTGGCGCCGGTTCACGGTCGGACGCCCGGTCAGGCGGATCGTCCTTGGGGCGGAGCGCATCATGCAGGGGGATTTCTCAGTCCGTATTCCGCCGCTCCACAGCGCGGGCAGCCTGGATGGCTTTGACATCATTATCGACTCCTTCAACCGTATGGCACAGGAGCTGTCCGGGATCGAAACCCTCCGCACGGACTTCATCTCCAACGTGTCCCATGAACTGAAAACCCCGCTGGCAGTCATCCAGAACTGCGGAATCCTGCTGCAGCAGCCTTCCCTTCCGGAAGAACAGCGGCTGGAATACGCCAGACAGATGACCGAGGCGGCCCGCAGACTGGCCAGCCTGATCACCAACATCTTGAAGCTGAACAAGCTGGAAAACCAGCAGATCTTTCCCGCCCGGAAACGCTATGACCTGGGAGAGCAGCTGTGCGAATGTCTTCTGGGCTTCGAGCAGGCATGGGAGGAAAACCGCCTGGACATTGAAACAGAACTGGAGGAGGGCGTTTTCGTAAATACCGACGCGGAGCTGCTGTCGCTGGTCTGGAACAACCTGTTTTCCAATGCAGTTAAATTCACCGGAGAGGGCGGCAGGATCTCCCTGTCCCTGAAGACGGAGGGCGATTCCGCCATCGTCCGGGTGGCTGATACCGGCTGCGGCATCAGCCCGGAGGTGGGCAGGCATATCTTTGAAAAGTTTTATCAGGGAGATCCCTCCCACGCTGCCCAGGGCAATGGACTGGGCCTCGCGCTGGTCCGGCGGGTAATGGACATCATCGGCGGCGAAATCACGGTAGAGAGTGCAGTTGGAAAGGGATCATCCTTTACAGTCATTCTAAGGAGGGAAACCGGTGAAAAACGGGAAACAGATTCTGCATAGGCTGCTGTTTCCCGGGATCGGCGTCACGCTTCCGGCAGTGCCCCTTTCCGCGGGACTGCTGATTTATGCCTTTGGATTTGCCGGGGAAAATGATCCGCTGGCCTATGCCGCCTATGTGGTCTCTTTTTACATGCTTGTCCTTTTATGCGTCCGGATCCCCGGACTGGTCCGGGGCATCTCCGCCCTGCTGCACCGGAGCCGGTATCTCCACCGATACCTGACAGATCTGCCCTTTCGGACGCGGGTGTCCCTTTACCTGTCCCTTGGGATCAACCTGCTGTACGCCGTGCTGAAGCTTTTTCTCGGCGTCCGATTCCGGTCCGTATGGTTCGGGACGCTGGGCGTCTACTATGCGCTTTTGACCGCAATGCGGTTTCTGCTGCTCTGCCATACCCGGCGGAGCGCCTTTGGGGCGCAGCTGATCCCGGAGTGGAAGCGGTATCGCCTGTGTGGGGCGATCCTGATTCCCATGACCGTCGCCCTGGCCGGGGTGGTGATTCTGATGCTCGAAAACCGGGAGAGCTTTCAGTATCCGGGGTATCTCATCTATGTGGCGGCCATGTACGCGTTTTACGCCTCCATCTCGGCGGCTGTCCGCCTCGTCCGATACAGGCAGTATCAAAGCCCGGTGATGACGGCGGCAAAGGCGATCAGCCTGGTGTCCGCCCTGGTGTCCATGCTCTCCCTGGAAGCGGCGATGCTGACACAGTTCGGCGGCCGCGATGACGAGGCCTTCCGGCAGATCATGCTGGCGGCCACGGGCGCCGGTGTCTGCTCGATCATCCTTGTAATGGCCGCCTATATGCTGATCCATGGGGCCAGGCAGCTGGGCAAGCTGCCGGCAGGCCGCTGAGCCCAAACTTTTCAGGAGGTCGCTGGTATGGAAACAGAACAGGAAATCTTCACCTATCACTATTCTGCCAGGGAGCAGGAGGAAATCCGGAGGATCCAGCAAAAGTATCTGCCCCGGGCGGAAAATCCCATTGAGCAGCTCCGGCGCCTGGATAAGAGCGCATCCAGGCCGGGAACCGCTGCCGCTCTGGCAGCCGGCATTTCCGGTGCGCTGGCGCTGGGGGTTGGGATGTGCTGCACGATGGTCTGGGCAGACGCCTTGTTTCTCCCCGGCATCCTCATCGGGCTTGCCGGGATTTGCGGGATGCTCGCGGCATACCCTCTCTACGCGCATATCACCCGGAAGCGGCGGGAGAAACTGGCGCCCGAGATCATAGAGCTGACCCATGCGCTCCTCAAATAGACGCGCAGACAGGGAAAGCCGCGATTCCCCCGAATTGCGGCAGGCGGCGGGGCCGCGCGGTTCCAGGCCTCTGTCCCCTGGTGCCGTCCGCTGACGAAAGGCCCCGGTCCGGCGGCCTGGGGCGTCCTTGACGGCCCCCCTGCACGGCACTATAATAGGGGTATCGCACAGTCTGTCAGGCCTTAGGGGGATGTTCCAGGGCTCAGCAGGCGGATGAACCGCGGCGCTTTCAGCATGGAGGATGTGTCGAAAGCCGCTGGCTTCGCCTGCTGCGGCAGTATCACCGCTGTCCTCTGTCGTCCATCGCCGGTGCGGCGGACAGCCCCGGAGACCTTCACCACATTGACCGCCCAGCTGGTCTATGAGGAGATATCCGCGGCCGTATAGGTCTGCTCGGGAATATTACGCCGTCTTTCTCCACAGCCTGTCTGACATATCCGGTACGAGGTGAGATGAAATGTGGCTCCTTTTTGCCGCCGGCTCCGCTTTTTTTGCCGGGGTGACGGCCATACTCGCAAAGTGCGGCATCCGGCAGACGGATTCCACTGTGGCGACCGCAATCCGCACCATCGTGGTTCTGATACTTGCCTGGGTCATGGTGTTTGTGGCCGGTTCACAGGGCCAGCTCCAGTCCCTGGACGGGAGCGCCCTGCTGTTTCTGCTGCTGTCCGGCTTCGCCACCGGAGCCTCCTGGCTCTGTTACTTCCGGGCGCTCCAGCTGGGGGACATCAACAAGGTGGTGCCCATCGACAAATCCAGCACGGTGCTGACCATTCTGCTGGCCTTTCTGCTGCTGGGCGAGCCAATCGGCCTGTTTCAGGGAATCGGCGTGGTGCTCATCAGCGCTGGAACGCTGCTGATGATTGAAAAAAAGCCGGGTTCCGCCGCTCCCGCCGCCGGCAAGGGCGGCTGGCTGCTGTATGCCTTCGGCTCTGCCGTCTTTGCCAGTCTGACCGCCATCCTCGGAAAAATCGGCATCCAGGGGGTGGAATCCAATCTCGGGACGGCCATCCGCACCGGCGTGGTGCTGTTCATGGCATGGATCATGGTGCTGGTGACCGGAAAGGTCCAGGCGGTACGGCGGGTCCCCCGCCGTGAGCTGGGGTTTATCTGTCTCTCCGGCCTTGCCACCGGCGCCTCCTGGCTCTGCTACTACCATGCCCTGCAGGATGGGCCTGCCAGCGTTGTGGTACCCATTGACAAGCTGAGCATCCTTGTCACCGTGGCCTTTTCCTATCTTGTGTTCCGGGAGCGGCTCACCCTTCGGTCCAGCTGGGGGCTGGCGCTGATCGTGGCTGGAACCTTGGCCATGCTGCTCTGAATACCGCAGAGCCGCGGCTCCGTCATGGGGTGATGCGGCGGCGTTCCCCCCTATGCCGGTTCCGGCCGCAGAGCCGGAGATCCGGCGCCCTCCATTCCGGCAAGTGCATGAGGAAAGCCTGCGTTCACATGGAACGCAGGCTTTCCTGTTCCCGCTCTGTCACCCGGAGGGCGCATCAGGCGGCTCCCGGCGTCCGTCCGCCCATCCGGCCGGCCTTTTCCGTCGGCAGCCGCAGCTCACAGCGGAAGATGTCGCCGCCGTAGAACCGGGCCTCCCCGCCGTGGGCGGCGGCGATCTGGCTCACCAGCTTCA
>CAMMCS010000119.1 GCA_946494635.1 uncultured Oscillibacter sp.
CCGGCAGGTGCCGCCCTCCGGAGGCTGCCCCGGCAGCATGGCCCAGGCCCTGCGGCCGGCAGCCCCGTCCCCTGACGCCGCCGCGCCCCAGGACGGTGCTGTGTCCCACCTGGCACAGTGGCCCGTCCAGATCAAGCTGGTGCCGGTGGAGGCCCCCTGGTTCAACGGGGCCAGGCTGCTGATCGCCGCGGACTGCACGGCTTATGCCCGGGCGGACTTCCACCGGCGGTTCATGCGGGGACGCGTCACCCTGGTCGGCTGTCCCAAGCTGGATGAGGGGGACTATTCCGAAAAGCTGACGGAGATCCTTCGCCGCAACGACATCCGGGAGGTGACCATCGTCCGGATGGACGTCCCCTGCTGCGGCGGCATGCAGCGGGCCGCCGAGACGGCCCTGCGGCAGAGCGGAAAGTTCATCCCCTGGCAGGTGGTGACACTGGGCCGGGATGGAAATATTCTCGATGAAACAGAGGAGTGACCCGAATGAACGCAACAGTGAATGAAAACTGCATCGGCTGCGGCCTGTGCGCCGGCACCTGCCCGGACGTCTTCCACATGGGCGATGACGGCGTGGCCCACGGCAGCGGCATCCCGGAGGGCATGCTGGAGCTGGCCCAGGAGGCCCGGGACGGCTGCCCGGTCAGCGCCATCAGCATCGAGACGTAAGCAGACAGCCGAGAGGCCCCTGTCCCTTCCCGGGACGGGGCCTCTCCTTCTCTCTGCCATCCGGCAGGCGTATTGTGGCGTTTTCCTTTGCAGATGTCCGAAACCGCCGCCTCAGGTGTTTTCCCGGCTGATGGGCTCCCGCATCAGAAGCCGCCGGAGGGCCAGGCCGTTGAAGGGGATCAGCGGGTACAGGTACCCCTTTCCCACCAGGGGCTTGGTGGTGGCCAGCAGCACCAGGATTCCCAAAAAGCCCAGGACAAAGCCCCACACCCGGAACGCCGCCGTAGCCAGCAGCAGCGCCACCCGCAGCAGCTTGAACGCATATCCCAGCTCATAGCTGGGCTGGGCAAACCCGGCCACGGACACAAATGCCATATACACCAGCACCTCCGGCCCCAGCCAGCCCGCCTGCACGGCGAAGTCGCCCAGGATCAGCGCCCCCAGCATGGAAAAGGAGTTGGCCAGGGTATCCGGCGTATTCAAAGACGCCAGCTTCAGCACGTCGATCAGGAACTCCACCACCAGCAGCTGGGACAGCAGGGACAACGCCGCCGGCTCCGGCGAGGACAGGAAGTCCAGCCAGCCCGGCAGCAGCTCCGGGGAGCTGACCATCAGATACCAGGCCGGCGTGATCAGCAGGGAGATCAAAAACACCGTCACCCGCAGGATGCGCAGATAGGTGCCCACCAGGGGCGGGAAGTAAAAGTCATTGGCCTCCTGGGTGAAGTCGAAGAACGTGGTGGGCAGGATCATCACCGCCGCGGAATTGTCCACCATCAGGACGATGCTCCCCTCCATGACGCAGGCGGCGGCGGTATCCGGCCGTTCCGTATAGCGGACCTTGGGAAAGGGGTTGTACCACTGCTTGGGCCGGATGGCCTCCACCACGCTCTCCTGGGCCATGGTGAGGGATTTTGCCTGGATGTTCTGCAGCTTGTGGCGCAGCTCGTCCAGCAGGGCGTGGTCCACCCGGTCATCCAGGTAGCACAGCACCACGTCGTTGTGGGACCTCTGCCCCACCTTCATGCCCTCCATGGTCAGATGGGGGTCCCGGATCCTGCGGCGCAGCAGGGCCATGTTGGGCACCACCGCCTCCACAAACCCGTCGTGGGAGCCCCGGAGGACCTTGCCATCCGGCGGCTCCCCCACCCCCCGGCTGGGATAGTTCTTGGCATCAATCAGCGCCGCGCCGGAGAGGCCCTCGATCAGAAGCAGGCTCTTGCCCATGAGGACGGAGGTGACAATGTTCTCCCGGTCCCGGGTCACATCCACCTCCATGAAGGTGACAAACCGGTCCGCGAATTGCTGCATATCCTCCATGCCATTCAGCGCGTCCTCCGGCAGAGCCAGCCAGAAGGCTCCCATCCGCTCCAGGATCGCGTCCCCGCCAAATCCGTCGATGACCCAGAACCTGGCCCGCTTCCCGGCCAGCCGCAGATCCCGGCACACCATATCACAGCTGCGGCCGGCCCCCAGGGCCTCGTCAAAATACGCGGTATTCTCCTGATAGCTGTTTCCGATCTGATCCATAGGCCGCCTCCCTTCTCCCGGTAGTATGGGCCAGGGCGAGACGGGCTATGCGAGTTTAAGAGTGGAGAGTGGAGAGTTGAGATAGGAGTTCAGTTAAGAATTAGGAATGAGGAATTAGGAATTGATGTGTTCCGCTGGAAGCGGGACGATTTGAATTCGTCCGGCTCCGCTGGACACCATAACTCCACTCTCCACTCTTAACTCTTCACTCTTTAAATTTCTAGCTCTTGCTCCCGGTGTCCGGCGTTTCGGGCTTCTCCTCCGGCTTCGCTTTGGGATGGCGCCGCTTCCAGAGGATCCGACCCGCTGCGGCCCCCGCTGCCGCCAGAATCACCAGCCAAACCCACCCGTAGGCCAGGGCCACCGCCACTCCCTCCAGGGCACTGACAAATCCCCGCCAGCCGGAGGCAAAGGCCGCGCTTATCCGGCTGCCGAAGCTGGTGGCCGGCTCCTCCACGTTGGACAGCTGGTACACCTCCTGAAGGGTGATGTAGACGGTGGAGAAGTCCACCAGGCTGTCGTACTGCCGCAGCGTGCCGGTGAGCTGCTCGATCTCCAGCTCCGTGTCGGAGATGGCGGACTCGATGGTGATGATGTCCTCCATGTTCTCCGCCTGGGCCAGCAGGTTCTGGAGCCGCTCCAGCTTGGTCTGCTGGGTCACCAGGCGGCTCTCCGCGTCGTAGTACTGCTCGCTGACGTTTTCTTTGAACTCCTCCTGGTAGGTGACGTGGCACAGCGTCCCCACCCGCTCCAGGAAGGGGTGGAACTGGTCCGCGGGGATGCGCACCGTGTAGTCGCCGGAGCGGTAGCCGCTGGCGTAGTTGTGGACCGCCGCCTGCTCAAAGTAGCCCCCCAGGACCTCCACCAGCGTCCGCAGGTCCGCATCGGCCGCATCAAAGCCGGTGGTCTCCACCTCCATCCGGGCGGTGTAGATCATTTTGGCCTCCCGGAGCCGGCCCCCGCCGTCAGGATCCGTCTCTCCCGCCTCCGCGGACGGCGCCTCATCCGTCCAGGCGCCCCAGCTTCCGCCGGCGTCCTCCATGGGGGCGGAGTTCGCCGTCCCGCTGACGGAGACATCGGATGAGGCGGTGTCCCCGCCGGTACTGCCGCCGCAGCCGGCGAGCAGCGCCAGCATCATCGCCAGGGCCAACGCCCACACAAGCCCTCTCTTCATGGCAAAGCCCTCCTTTTCGCGGCCTGCCTCTCTGGCAGGCCCTTTTCCCATATAGACGGAAAGCGGAGGGATTTGCTGCACGCTGCGGAAAATTTTTTCAAGCCCCGGCTTTACGGCTCCGCGCTGTCGGCCAGCAGGCGGTACGACTCCGCCGGAAGGATCCGCCGGAGCGTCCGCATCCCCTGGGCGTACTGGTTTTCATAGCCGGAAAAGGTATCCGTCCTCTGCAGCCGGAACCCCAGGCGGACATACAGCAGCAGCGCCCCATAGCTCCAGGGCTGCGTGTGGAGATAGACGGGAAACGCGTCCAGCTCCTGATACACCTGAAGTGCCCGCCGGCAGAGGGCACTTCCAAGCCCCCGCCGCTGGTGGGCGGACGCCACCACCAGCCAGTGCAGGGAGGAGACGGAGCCCTCTCCCCGCGGGTCCTGCCACGCGATGCAGGAGCCCACCACCCGTTCCCGGCGGTCCACGGCGAAAAGGCATCGCTTCCGCGCCGCGGCCGGATCCCGGCAGTACCGGGAAACAAAGTACGCCTCCGCCTGGTCCTGATCGGGAAAGTCCCCGGTCTCCTGCTCCAGCCGCGCCCAGGCCCGCTCATCCCCCGGCTGATAGGGCCTGATGCGATACCCCTCCGGCAGGAGCAGCGGCCCGGCCGGAGGGGCGCCGCACCGGAGGATCATGTTGTAAAAGGGGATGCTTCGATCCAGCATGGCACATCTCCACCTCTCTGCCGGGGCCCGGCCGGGGCGCCTGTACGCCGCCGGCAGCCGGCCCGGTGATGGCAACCATTGTAGCATATCCCGCTGAAGCGGCGCAACCCGGGGGACCCTCTCCCCGTCCGCCGGAGGCCGAACAAATTTCCCCCGCAGGTTGTCTTTTCCGCCGCTTTGGGGTACAATGGAAAAAGCTGCCCGCGGGGGTGTGCTCCGCGGGCCTGGAAAACAATTCGGAGGGGAATACATATGACTTATCAGGAAGTTCTGGAACAAGCCCGGGGCGCAGTGGGCCCCCACTGCAAAGCCTGTCCCGTGTGCAACGGTCTGGCCTGCAAAAACAGCATTCCCGGCCCCGGTGCCAAGGGCATCGGCACCGGCTTCATCCGCAACTATCAGAAGTGGCAGGAGCTGTGCGTCAACATGGACACCATCTGTGCCAACGAGCCGGTGGATACATCCTTCACCCTGTTCGGCCGCCGGGTGGAGATCCCCGTCTTCGCCGCGCCGGTAGGGGCCATGACCCTCCATTACGGAGACAAATACAACGACCTGGCCTACAATGACATCCTGGTGTCCGCCTGCGCTGACGCGGGCATCGCCGCCTTCACCGGCGACGGGACGGACGCCGCCGTCATGAAGGGGGCCGTGGCGGCCATCGCCAAGAACGGCGGCTGCGGCGTGCCCACCGTCAAGCCCTGGAACCTGGACACCATCCGGCAGAAGATGGACCTGGTGAAGGCCGCGGATCCCTTCGCCATCGCCATGGACATCGACGCGGCGGGCCTGCCCTTCCTGAAGAACATGACGCCCCCCGCCGGCAGCAAGACCGTGGAGGAGCTGCGCCAGATCGTGGACATGGCGGGCAAGCCCTTCATCGTCAAGGGCATCATGACCGTGGCCGGGGCGAAAAAGGCCCTGGAGGCCGGCGCCAAGGGCATCGTGGTGTCCAACCACGGCGGCCGGGTGCTGGACCAGTGCCCCTCCACCGCAGAGGTGCTGCCCGCCATCGCGGACGCGGTGGGCGGCCAGATGACCATTCTGGTGGACGGCGGCATCCGCACCGGCATGGACGTGTTCAAGGCCCTGGCCCTGGGTGCCGACGCGGTGCTGATCGGCCGGCCCTTCGTCACCATGGTGTACGGCGCCGGCGCCGAGGGCGTCCAGGTCTATGTGGACAAGCTGAAGGCCGAGCTGGCGGACACCATGGCCATGTGCGGCGCCCACTCCCTGGCGGACATCAACCGCTCCATGCTGTACGGCTATTGAGCCGTCCCCGCCTCTATCCTTAAAAAGGCGCCGCCCCGGCAGAAGCCAGGGCGGCGCTTCATTCTGTTCTTATCCCAGCTCCGCCAGAGCGGCACGCTGCCAGCGGTCCACCGCCGCCAGCTGCTCCGGGGTGTGGAACCAGTGCTCCCCCGCCGGCTCCGCCGTCAGGCGGCAGTTCCACCGGCCGGCGAAGGTCTCGATGGTCTCCCGGTCCGTCAGATGGTCCCGGCCGCCGTACAGAATGGCCGTAGGCGTCCGCCAGCGCCGGACCGGATGGGTCCGGACGTACCGCAGATACTCCCAGGAGAGGTCCTGTCCAAAGTCTGTGGGGATGGTCCCCTCCCGGGCCAGCTGTTCCTCCGTGACGGCGGCCCAGCCCATCATCTTCCGGATCAGGGCCTCCATGTCCACCACCGGAGAGAGCAGCAGCGCCCCCGCCAGCGGTGCGTCCGGGTACGCCAGCAGGCCGAACCAGGCCCCCAGGCTGTGTCCGAAGAGGGCGGTCTGGTCCCACCGGCCCCGGAGCTCTGCCAGGGCGAACCGCAGCTCCGGCACCATCCGCC
>CAMMCS010000120.1 GCA_946494635.1 uncultured Oscillibacter sp.
CCCGCCTCTCCGACGAGATGCTGCGGGACATCGAAAAGGACACCGTGGACTGGGATCCCAACTTTGACGAGACCCGGAAGGAGCCCCGGGTCCTTCCCTCCCGGTTCCCCAACCTGCTGGTGAACGGCTCCAGCGGCATTGCCGTGGGCATGGCCACCAACATCCCGCCCCACAACCTGAAGGAGGTCATCGGCGCCTGCATCTGCGTGCTGGACAATCCGGAGGCCCAGCTGTCCGACCTGATGCAGTACATCAAGGGGCCGGACTTCCCCACCCGGGGCATCATCATGGGCCGCAGCGGCATCCGGCAGGCCTATGCCACCGGCCGGGGCCGGGTGGTCATCCGGGCCCGGCACGAGTTTGAGGAGTTCGGCAACGGCCGCACCCGCATCATCATCACCGAGATCCCCTATCAGGTGAACAAGCGGATGCTCATCAAGAGCATGGCGGACCAGGTGGAGGACAAGCGGCTGGAGGGCATCAGCGACATCCGGGATGAGACGGACCGCAACGGCATGCGCATCGTCATCGAGCTGAAGCGGGACGCCAATCCCCAGGTGGTGCTGAACCGGCTGTTTGCCCAAACCCAGCTGCAGACCAGCTTTGCCATCAATATGCTGGCCCTGGTGAATAACCAGTCCCAGCCCAAGATCCTCTCCCTGCGGCACATCATCGACGAGTACCTGGCCTTCCAGGAGGAGATCATCACCCGCCGGACGAGATATGACCTGCGGAAGGCCCAGGAACGGGCCCACCTGCTGGAAGGTCTGCTGATCGCCCAGGACAACATCGACGAGGTCATCAAGATCATCCGCAGCAGCTACGACAACGCCAAGGAGAACCTGATGGCCCGCTTTGGCCTGGACGATGTCCAGGCCCAGGCCATCTGTGATATGCGGCTCATCGCCCTCCAGGGCCTGAACCGGGAGAAGCTGGAAGCGGAGTACAAGGAGCTGGAGGAGAAGATCGCCTACTACAACAAGGTTCTCTCCGACGAGTCCCTGGTCCGCCAGATCCTGAAAGAGGAGCTCCAGGCCATCTCCGACAAGTTCGGCGACGACCGGGTCACCGAGATCCAGGACGTGGAGGACGAGATCGACATTGAGGATCTGATCGACGAGGAGGAGTGCGTCTTCACCCTGACCCAGGCGGGCTACATCAAGCGGACGCCGGTCAGCGAGTACGCGGCCCAGTCCAAGGGCGGCATGGGCAAGAAGGGTATCACCACCCGGGAGGAGGACTCCGTGGCAGAGGTATTCACCGCCTCCACCCACGACTATATCCTCTTCTTCACCGACACCGGAAAGGTCTACCGGAAGAAGGGCTATCAGATCCCCGAGTCCGGCAAGGCCGCCAAGGGGACGAATATCATCAATATTCTGCAGGTGGAGCAGGGCGAGCGGATCCAGGCCATGATCCACACCCGGTCCATCGAGGACGACGGCCGCTTCCTCTTTATGGTCACCCGAAAAGGCACCGTGAAGCGGATTCCGGCCAACGCGCTGAAGAACCTGCGGAACAACGGCATCCGGGCCCTGCGGATGGAGGAGGACGACGCCCTGATCTCTGTCCGGGAGACCGATGGCACCCGAAAGATCCTCATTGCCACCCACGACGGTATGGCTGTGTGCTTTGATGAAAACGACGTGCGGCCCATGGGCCGGGACGCCTACGGCGTCCGCGGCATCAAGCTCCGGGAGGGGGACTATGTGGTGGGCGCCGCCCGGGCCCGGGCCGGAAAGACGGTTCTCTCCATCACGGAGAAGGGCTACGGCAAGCGGACGCCGGTGGAGGAGTACCGCATCACAAACCGGGGCGGCCTCGGCATCAAGAACTACATGGTGACGGACAAGACCGGCCCCGTGGTGGGCATCAAGGTGGTGGACGGCACCGAGGACCTGCTGCTGGTGACCCAGGCGGGCATCCTGATCCGCACGCCGGTGGAGAGCATCCGCACCGCCGGCCGGGCTACCCAGGGCGTCATCGTCATGCGGTTCAAGGAGGAGGGAGACCAGGTGATCTCCATGGCTCTGACGGAGCATGAGGAGGAAGAGCCCTCCACCGAAGCGGCGGAGCCGTAAGGTCCTTCGATAAGACCGTAGGGGCGGACCTGTGTGTCCGCCCGGAGAGATGCGGGCCGCCGTCCAGCGGCCCGCCCCCCATCCAAATCTATCCTTGAGGATCTCAGAATGAAAACAGTCACCATTTACACCGACGGCGCCTGCTCCGGCAACCCCGGACCCGGCGGCTGGGGCGCCATTTTGATGTACGGTGCCCATAAACGGGAGCTCTCCGGCGGCGAGGCTAATACCACCAACAACCGGATGGAGCTCACCGCCGTGATTGAGGCCCTGTCCCTTTTGAAGGAGCCCTGCATTGTGGATCTGTGGTCGGACTCCAAATACGTCATCGACGGCCTGGAAAAGGGCTGGGCCAAGGGCTGGAAAGCGAGGGGCTGGAAAAAGGCCGATAAGAAACCCGCTCTGAATCCGGACCTTTGGGATCGTCTTCTGGCCCTGACGGAGATCCACTCTCTCCGCTACCACTGGGTCAAGGGCCACGCGGAAAACGCGTATAACAACCGCTGTGATCAGTTGGCGGTGGCGGAGAGCCAGAAGTACAAATAAGCGGCCGTGAGGCCCTTGGGGCCCCGCAGCGCGGGGCGGCGTATGCGCCGCACAAGCGTTTTGCCTGAGGGCAGAAGGACAGGCATAGCTGCTGCGGATGCTTCTGCATAGCCGCGCCTCTGCCTGCGGAAAAATGCAGTAAGCTGCAGGCCATTCCATATACAAAACCAGATAAAGTTTTCTGAAATTTTCCGAAAAAAGAAAAAATCAGAGGAAACATTTACAATCTGTTCATAAGGAACTCATAATTTAGAAAAGATTATCGGGTATCTTTAGAATCAAGCAAAGGGTCCTCCCAAACCCGATGCGTTTTCTCCCTCCTAAAAAACACACACAGCACAAAGGACCGCCATCTGGCGGTCCTTTGTGTGTTTATGGAGCAAGCTCCTTGCTGAGCTGAACGATAAAATCCTGAACGTTGGTGAGAATCCCCCTGGCCGAAAGGCTGCCCCGATCGCTGAGCTTATTGATGGTGAACTCCGAAATATCCACACAGTAAAAATAGACCTGCCGCACTGTGCCATCCGCCAGAACCCGGTAAGAGGGGGTCATATTTCCGGTGGCGATGGTGTGAAGGGCGGTGGCCATGCAGATTACCGTGGTGGCGGAACGGATCTGATCCCGCATGGCATCCTGAGCCTCGTAGACGTTTCCCAGCACTGGGGGCAGGGGCCCGTCGTCCCGGATGGAGCCTGCCAGCACATAGGGGATCTGATTCCGCTCGCAGGCACAGAGGATGCCGTCGTGAAGCCCCTCTGCCTGCAGAAATGCCGGAATGGACCCGTGGAGGCGTACCCGGTTGATGGTATCCAGGTGGTTGTAATGGCCGCCGGGCTGGCTTTCCTGGGTGTAGATGTTCTGCCCCAGGGCGGTCTTGAGATAGGCGGCCTCCAGGTCATGGGTGGCCAGGGCGTTGCCGGCCAGCAGCCCATGGACAAAGCCTGCGTCGATGAGCCTGGAAAAGGCGTTCCGGGCGTCGTGGTCAAAGGCGAAGGCGGGACCCATCACCCAGACCACCTTTCCGTGGTCCCGCTCGTGGCGCAGCAGCTCATAGAGCTCGTCATAGTCCCGGGAGAAGGCCGTCTCCCGGGAGCGGCCCCGGCGAAAGGCGAACACATCCCCTGCGGCCTGGTACTCCCGGAAGCCGTCCGGATGGACCAGAATACCCTCCCGGCCATCTTCCGTCCTGCCGGTCACAACCAGATCTCCCTGCCGCAGCCGGCGGAACTCCCGAACCGCAATGCGTCCGCGGTCCCATACGGCCACACAGTCCATCCGGCTCTCCTCTGCCAGATGCCATTGGCCGGACACCTTGAAATACTCCGGAAAGATGCTCATGGCGTGGTAATTCTCCGGCGCCACGCCGTCCCGCGGCGCAGGGCGGAGGACGGCGTCCGGCGCGCCCTGCAGGGCAGGTGTGGAAAAGTCCGGCGGGAAATAGGGCCGCAGCTGGAAAGGCATCGTCAGATTCCTCCTTCAAAATTCACGGTCAGCAGACAGGGAAAAAACCGGGAGCCGCATCCGGAGAAGGCTCTGGAAACGGCTTCCGGTCCTGTGGGTGTCTCCTCCCGGCAACAGGAAACATCTGTTTTCCGTATCAGGATACCAAACCGCCGCCAAAAAAACAAGGCCCTTTCTTGTAAATCCGCGCGGCGGGGTGTAGAATATCCGTGATGCGGATTTTTCCCTGAGAAGGAGGAGTTTCAAATGCGAGACGGTTTTATCTCCGTGGCCGCCGGCACCCCCAAGATCCGGGTGGCGGACTGCCGCTATAACGCGGAGCAGATCTTCACCCTGATGCGGGAGGCGGACAAGCAGGGCGTGAAGGTCCTGGCCCTGCCGGAGCTGTGCCTCACCGGCTACACCTGCGGGGACCTGTTTCTGCAGGATACGCTGCTTCAGGGCGCCGAGGAGGGCCTGCAGACAATTCTGGAGGCCACCCGGAATCTGGACATCGTAACGGCCCTGGGGCTGCCCGTATGGGATAAGTGGGACAACAAATTGTATAATTGTGCTGCTGTTATACAAAAAGGAGAGATTCTGGGGCTGGTTCCGAAAGCCTATCTGCCCAATTACGGAGAGTTTTATGAGCAGCGGTGGTTTGCCTCCGGCAGCGGCGTGGAGCATGGGATCGAGCTGTGCGGGCAGCATGTGAGCCTCTGTACGAACCAGACCTTTGCCTGCGACACCATGCCCAACCTGGTGGTCGGCGTGGAGATCTGCGAGGATCTGTGGGCCCCGGCGCCTCCCTCTGTGGAGCTGGCCCGGAAGGGCGCCACGGTGATTCTGAACCTCTCCGCCTCCAACGAGCTGGTGGGCAAGGCGGACTACCGCCGCTCCCTGGTGACGGGCCAGTCTGCCCGGCTCATGTGCGGCTATGTTTACGCGGACGCCGGCGAGGGAGAGTCCACCACCGACGTGGTATTCACCGGCCATAACCTGATTGCAGAAAACGGCACTCTGCTGGCGGAGCGGCGGTTCGCCACCGGCCTCACCGTCAGCGAGATCGACGTGGACCGGCTGATTCATGACCGCCGGCGCACCAATACCTTCACCACCGGCAAGGAGCCGCCGGAGATCTGGCGGGTCTCCTTCTCCCTGCCGGCGGAGGAGACCCGCCTGACCAGGTATGTCTCCCCCTCCCCCTTTGTGCCGGAGGATGATGCCGGCCGGGCGGAGCGGTGCGAGGAGATCCTGCGGATCGCCTCTCTGGGTCTCAAAAAGCGCCTGGAGCACACCAATGCCAGAACGGCTGTGGTGGGCCTCTCCGGCGGCCTGGACTCCACCCTGGCCCTGCTGATCACCGCCCTGGCCATGGGGATGCTGAACCGGCCCGCCAGCGACATCATCGCCGTCACCATGCCCTGCTTCGGCACCACCGCCCGGACCCGCTCCAACGCGGAGCTGCTGGCGGAGCGGATGGGCGCCACGCTGAAGGTGGTGGACATCTCCCAGGCGGTGCGCCGCCACTTCGCCGACATCGGCCAGAGCATGGAGAACCACGACGTCACCTTTGAAAACGGCCAGGCCCGGGAGCGGACCCAGGTGCTGATGGACATTGCCAACCAGACCGGCGGCCTGGTGATCGGCACCGGGGACCTCAGCGAGCTGGCCCTGGGCTGGTGTACCTACAACGGCGACCACATGAGCAACTACGCCGTCAACGGCTCCATCCCCAAGACGCTGGTGCGGCACCTGGTGGCCTATCTGGCCCGGGACAACGCGAAGAAGGACGAGGCCCTCCACGACGTGCTGGAGGACATTCTGGACACCCCCGTGTC
>CAMMCS010000121.1 GCA_946494635.1 uncultured Oscillibacter sp.
CGGGAGATCGTCCACTTCCAGCGGTTCGGCGAGGGACTGCGCCTTGCCAAGGACAAGATGAACGAGAAGAACCTCTACTTTGTGAACCCGTCCTTTGACAGATAACCTCCGCCGCGGCGGAAGTCCGGCGGAGAGAAAGACCCGCCGCCCCGACAATGGGGCGGCGGGTCTTTTGTGACGGCGCTCAGGCCTTTTCCTCGGTCAACAGATCCTCCACCAGGGGCATGAGGCGGGCCTGGTCCTCCTGCCGGTTGGCAAAGAGCTCCAGGGTATCGCCCTGCTCCTCGATGAGGCGGCCGATGGCGATGTACCGGGACATGGAGGATTTCAAATTGAAAATGTCTCCCTCCGGGCTCTTCAGGTACACCTCGCCCTGGCAGGCATTGACAGCATCCATAAATGCCTGGATGTCAGCCTCAGAACGCAGACGCATGGGGAAACACATCCTTTCTGCTTGAAACTGCCGGCGGAACCGCCGGTGTGCTTTCAAGATACCACGGAGAAGCCTCTGATGTCTATGGCCGAACTACCTGAGATTTTTCAAGATATACAGGGCAGCTATTGATAAATTGTACAAATAATTGTTAATTTTCTATACAATTAGCACAATTCTAGCTGCAAATGACCGACGCGAAGGCGCCGCAGAGAGGCAGCTGCCGGAGAAAGCGCCTGGGCCACGAAGCTGATTTCGCACGCAGCGCCCCAGCTGGGGCCGCGAAAAGGAGACGGGCGCCGCGGGCGTCCGCCTCTCTTCCGTGCATATTGGTGCCGCAGCTTACGAAGGTGTCCCGCCCCGGCCCAGCAGGGCCAGGATGGCGTCCTTGTCGCCGGGGAGCTCCTCCACCAGCACCCGGTACTGCTCCTCATTCAGCACCGGCACCCCCAGCTCCTGGGCCTTGCGGAGCTTGCTGCCGGCGGCCTCGCCGGCCACCACGGCACTGGTCTTCTTGGACACCGACCCGGACACCTTGGCCCCCAGGGCCTCCAGCTTCTCCCCGGCCTCCTTCCGGGAGGCGGACTCCAGCTCGCCGGTGAGGACGAAGGTCAATCCCGCCAGCAGATCCCCCGCCGGCTGGGCGGTGCTCTCCATGTTGATGCCCGCCTCTTTCAGGCGGCGGATCAGGTCCCTGGCCTGGTCGCCCTGGAAGTAGTCCGCAATACACCGAGCGGTAATGGCGCCCACGTCGTTGATCTCTGTCAGCTCCTCCTCCGTGGCAGCCATCAGGGCGTCCATGGTGCCAAAGTGGGCGGCGATGGTTTTGGCGGCCTTCTCCCCCACCTGCCGGATGCCCAGGCCGTACAGCAGGCGGCTCAGGTCGTTGGATTTGGAGTTCTCAATGGCACGGATCAGGTTCTCCGCAGACTTGTCCCCCATCCGGTCCAGCTTGGCCACGTCGGAGGCGTGGAGGCCGTACAGGTCCGCCGCATTGGAGATGAGTCCGGCGTCAATGAGCTGCTGGATGACCGCCGGGCCGCAGCCGTCGATGTCCATGGCGTCCCGGCTGGCAAAGTGGGTCAGGTTCCGCAGCAGCTGGGCCGGGCACTCGGCGCCGGTGCACCGGAGGGCTGCTCCGTCCTCGTCCCGAACCACCGGGGCGCCGCACACCGGGCAGGTGTCCGGAAGCGTGTAGGGCACGGTGCCCTCCGGCCGTTTGTCGAAGTCCACGCTGAGGATCTCCGGGATGATCTCCCCCGCCTTCTGCACCAGGACGGTATCGCCCACGCGGATGTCCTTCTCCGTGATGAAGTCCTGGTTGTGGAGGGTGGCGTTGGTGACGGTGGTGCCCGCCAGCCGCACCGGGGACAGTACCGCCTTGGGCGTCAGCACGCCAGTGCGGCCCACCTGGACCACGATGTCCTGGACCACGGAGTATTTCTTCTCCGGCGGGTACTTGAAGGCCACCGCCCACTTGGGGAACTTGGCGGTGGAGCCCAGCCGGTCCCGGTCCGCCAGGTGGTCGATCTTCAGGACCGCCCCGTCGATGTCGAAGGGGTAGTCCAGCCGCTCGTCGTTGATGCGGTCGATCTCCGCCTGGATCTCGGCCGGGTCGGAGAGGGTCTTGTGGGGGATGACCTT
Organism: uncultured Oscillibacter sp.; assembly: GCA_946494635.1. Taxonomy (GTDB): domain Bacteria; phylum Bacillota; class Clostridia; order Oscillospirales; family Oscillospiraceae; genus Oscillibacter. The sequence goes on from CAMMCS010000121.1 coordinate 2,078, forward strand.
GAAGTGCTGGGAGGCCATGTACTCCAGCGTCTCCGAGTGGTTCTGGAAGGTCCTGCCCTCCGCCAGCTGCAAATTGAACACCTGGATGTCCAGCTTCCGCTCCGCGCAGACCTTGGGATCCAGCTGCCGCAGGGATCCGGCGGCGGCGTTCCGGGGGTTGGCCATGAGGGGCTTGCCCTCCAGCTCCCGCTTGGCGTTGAGCTCCGCGAACACCGCCCGGGACATATAGACCTCGCCCCGGACGATGAGCCGGGGCAGCTTCTCCGGCAGCTGCATGGGGATGGCGCGGATGGTCTTCAGGTTCTCCGTCACGTCCTCCCCCACCCGGCCGTCGCCCCGGGTGGCGCCCCGGACGAACACGCCGTCCCGGTACTCCAGGGCCACGGACAGGCCGTCCACCTTGGGCTCCACGGAGTAGGCGGCCCCGTCTCCCAGGGCCTCCCGCATCCGCTCCAGGAATTCCGAGACCTCGTCAGCATTGAATACGTCCTGGAGGCTCTCCAGGGGCACCGGGTGCTCGTAGGTTTCGAAGCCCTCCAGGATCTTGTCGCCCACCCGCTGAGTGGGGGAGTCCGGGGTGATCTCCTCCGGATGCTCCGCCTCCAGCTCCTCCAGCCGCCGGTTCAGGCGGTCATACTCGTAGTCCGGGATCACCGGCGCGTCCAAGACGTAGTACAAATAGCTCTGCTGGTTCAGAAAGTCCCGCAGCTGCTTCATTTCCTCACGGTAGTCCATAGGGCTGCTCCCTTCTCAGCTGTTGTTCAGAATATAGTCCTTCAGATCCTCTTCATAGGTATCCGGATCTGTGGAGAAATAGGTGTAGGTGTCCGGCACCATGCCCACGATCACCGTCTCCGCCACGATGAAGGAGTTGGACACCTTGGTGGCGGTGCGGAATCCCGGCAGCAGGATGCTGACGGACACATCCACCGTCAGGATGATCTGGTGTTTCGTCTGGTTGATGCCGGCGGAGGTGAAGGCGTTGCGGAAGTTGGCCTCCGACGAGCCCACCGACTCCATCCGCACGCTGATCCGGGGGCCCCGCCCCGCCAGCAGGGCGGAGCCCGTCAGGCTGCCGATGGGAATGGACAGATCCCCGGTAGGCACCTGGCTGATGCGGGTCAGGACGGTGTCCAGGATCTCCGCCTGCAGGTGGTTGAAGGCCGCCATGTTGCTCCGCACGGCGGTGATGTGGCCCTCCGTGTCCTTCTCAAAGGACACCAGGCCGTCGTATTGCAGCTCGCCCTTCTCGATGGCCTCGTACACCGCCTCGCTGACGATGCGGGTGACGGTGTTGGACACCCGGGTGGTGGCCATGCTCTCCAGCAGGGGCCGCATCTGGGTGGCGGCGATGAAGAGCACCGTCAGCAGCAGGGCCATGGTGAGAAAGAGCAGGGCCCGCAGCACCCGCCTGCGGTCCATCCGCCGGCGGTAGAAGTAAAATCCGCGCCAGATCATGGGCGCCACCCCCCTTCCCGCCATTGTATGCGGGGGCGGCCTGGCCTTATTTCAGGGCGTTCACCAGATCCTTGAAGACCCGGCCCCGCTCCATGAAGTTGGCGAACCGGTCAAAGGAGGTGCTGGCCGGGGACAGCAGCACCACGTCCCCCGGCTTTGCCGTCTGCCGGGCCAGGTTCACCGCGGCGGGGTAGCTGTCCACCTCCGTGATGGGCAGGCCGGTGAAGTTGGGGGCCTGCTCCACGGCGGCCCGGATGACCCCGGCGGTGGCGCCGCAGAGGATCAATGCCTTCACGTGTTCGTTGATCTCCGGGCCGATGGCGTCATAGGAGATGCCCTTGTCCTTGCCCCCGGCGATGAGGATGACTTTCTGGGGGAAGGACCGGAGGCCGGCGATGGTGCGGCTGGGGCTGGAGGCGATGGAGTCGTTGTACCACTTCACCCCATCCAGCTCCCGGACCAGCTCGATCCGGTGCTCTACGCCGCCAAAGCGACGGGCGAAGTCCCGGATGGCCGCGTCGGGGACCATCCCGTCCACGGCGGCGATGGCGGCCATGTAGTTCTCGATGTTGTGGACGCCGGGCAGCTTGATGTCGGCGGTGTCCAGCACCACCCGTTCGCCCTTCTCGTCCCGGCAGACGATGGACGTGCCCCGGAGGAACACGCCGTCCGCCACCTCCCGCTTCCGGGAGAACCACCGCACCCGGCCCGGGGCCTTTTCCGCGCAGCGGACGGTGTCCTCGTTGTCGGCATTGAAGATTGCAATATCCTGGGCCGTCTGGTGTGTAAAGATATTCTCCTTGGCAGCGATATACTCCTGGTAGCTCTTGTGGACGTCCAGGTGGTTGGGAGAGAGATTCGTCACGACGGCGATGTGGGGGCTGCGCGTCATGGTCATCAGCTGGAAGGAACTGAGCTCCAGCACCGCCAGGTCCGTGGGGCGGATGTCCGGCGTGTCGCACAGCAGCGGGCGGCCGATGTTGCCCCCCAGGTGGACCGTGCGCCCGGCGGCCTCCAGCAGCTTTGCGATGATGGTGGTGGTGGTCGTCTTGCCGTCGGAGCCGGTGACGGCGATCTCCCCGCAGGGGCAGACTTCAAAAAAGGCCTCCATCTCACTGGTGAGACGGCTCCCGCGGGCCACCGCCGCCGACAGCTCCGGCACGTCGGGCCGCAGGCCGGGGGTGCGGAAGATGACGTCCTCCGTCAGGCCTTTCAGGTAGTCCGCCCCCAGCTGGAGGCGGCAGCCGTGCTGTTCCAGCTCGTCCCCCAGAGGCCCCAGGGCCTCCCGGGATTTTTTGTCACAGGCAGTGACGCAGATGCCCCGGTCCAGCAGCAGCCGGATCAGGGGCTGGTTGCTGACGCCGATACCGATGACGGCCACGGATTTCCCCCGCAGGGAATCCAGATATTCCTCAAACTTCATGGGTACGCTCCTCACGCCGCGCAGGCGGCAGAAATCAACAGGTATAAAAATTATACCGCAGTTCGGGAAAAATTACAACCACGCCGCTCCCCTTCCGGGGCTTTTTCTCCAGGTTGCGCGGAAGGAAACGGTCTGCTATACTGATATACTGGCCTCAGTATCCGGAAAGGAGTGCCGCTGTGATGAAAATGAGCCTTGGTGTCAATTTTGACCGGGACTGAGCCCGGCTGTCCCCTTCTGAAATCATCAAAAAGGAGTGACAGCCATGAAGCTGGGTACCAACTGCGCCCTGCTGGTCATCGATATCCAGCAGGAGGACTTTCAAACTATGACCGTTGATAATCTGGCGGATCCTGCCTGGGACTGCATCCGCAGTGCCCGTCGGGTGCTGGACGTGTTCCGGGCCCGCTGCCTGCCGGTGATCCATGTTCAGGAGGCCCACCGGGCGGATCGTGTGGATTTCGGCCGGGAGCTGGACGGTGCCGAGGGCCTTCACTGCCTGGAGGACAGCCCCGGCACAGACTTCGCCTGGCTCACCTATCCCCTGCCGGAGGAGTACCGGGTGGTCAAGCGGCGGTACAGCGCTTTCTTCGGCACGGATCTGGAAATCCTGCTGCGGGGCCTCCGTGTGGACACACTGGTGCTGGTGGGCGGCCTGACAGACGTGTGCATCCACTACACCGCCGTGGACGCCCACCAGTGGGACTACCGCATCCGGGTGGTGACGGACGCGGTGGCCGGCTCTGATCCGGAGGCCCACACCGCTTCCCTGCGGGCCATCCGCTATCTTCAGCGGGATGCCCTGGTGACCGCTGCCGATGTAGAGGCCGCAGAGTGACTAGGCGTTGACAATCCCACCGGATTCCGGTAAAATAAACGGGCGAGTAAGACAGACAGTCGCGCGGCCAGGCCGAAAGGCCGGTCGTGAGGAAAGTCC
>CAMMCS010000122.1 GCA_946494635.1 uncultured Oscillibacter sp.
TTATCAAATGGGGCCCCCGCCGCGCCCCGCGCGGTGGGGAGAGGAGAAATAAATGAAGTGTGCGGAGCTTTCGGCGCCAGCCGGAAGCGCAGCGGAGCGGAATTTATCAAATGGGGCCCCCGCCGCGCCCCGCGCGGTGGGGAGAGGAGAAATAAATGGAGCGGGCGGAGCTTTCGGCGCCAGCCGGAAGCGCAGCGGAGCGGAATTTATTTCGACGAAATCCAGCTCTCGTCAGAGGGATTGGCCCGGAACTTTTTCAGCCGCTCAATGTCCTCAGGGCGGATCTTGCCCTCCTCGGCGGCCACTTCACAGACGGCGTCGAAGTTGGACAGGGAATAATTGGTGACATTCGCGGCGGCCAGCCGGTCCAGGCCCTTCTGGAGCCCGTAGGTGAAGATGGACGCCACGCCGAGGACTTTGGCCCCAGCCTCCCGCAGGGCCTCCACTACCTCGATGCAGCTGCCGGCGGTGGAGATCAGATCCTCCACGACGACGACCTTCTGACCCTTCTCCAGCCTGCCCTCGATGCGGTTCTGACGGCCATGGTCCTTGTTGCCGGAGCGGACGTAGCCCATGGGCAGGTCCATCAGGTGGCCCACGATGGCGGCGTGGGCGATGCCGGCGGTGGACGTGCCCATCAGCACCTCCACGTCCGGGTAGTGGGTGCGGATCAGCTCCACCAGCCCCTCCTCCACGTCCGTGCGGACGGCGGGGGCGGTGAGGGTCAGGCGGTTGTCGCAGTAGATGGGGCTCTTGATGCCGGAGGCCCAGGTAAAGGGCTCGTCCGGCCGCAGGAATACGGCACCGATAGACAGAAGGTCATGGGCGATCTCGCGTTCTAAGTTCATATGAAAATCCTCCTTGAGAAGAAATTACGATGGAAAACTGTCGGTCAGTGGACAGGGGGCGAAAAGTCGGTATTGATCCCGCGGGTATAGACGGAGAGGGAGATGTCACGGTTCTCTGGAGCACCCTCCACCCAGCCGGTCTGGGTGCCGGCATCATCGCAGACGCCCTCCGTCCAAAGGGCCGTGGGATCAAAGGCCAGCCAGGCCTCTTCCAGCCGTTGGCCGTTCTCAAAAAGTGCAATGCCAAGCCCTGTAAAGGTAAACTGGGACACATCAGATTTGGAAAGCAGATCGTGCTGGACGGTGAGAAGGTAGGTTTTGCCCTCCCAGGCGATGAACAGGGTGTCGCACATATACGTCTCCGTGCTGTCGGTTTGCGCATAGGAGCCGTCCGGCAGGCCGTGCCAGAACTCTTCCGAGAACATTCCCATTGTGCCGCTTCCCATCCGCCGGTTGACGAAGAGGTCTTCCACACCGTCATTGTCAAAATCCACAGCACAATAGGAGCTGTAAACTGCGGAAGCGGCACTTTCACAGTCCAGGGATTCCGGGGCCAGCGCGGCAGCTTCCTCCGCTGAAAGTTCCCGGCCAGCTTGCAGCGGCAAGAGTTCCTCATAAGAATCGGTACCGTTCTGCATACGGTCACGCAATTCTTGAATCAGGCTCTCTGGCAGGTAAGAGGCCGTCTCCAGCGGGGCGCTCTCCGAAACGGTTACTTCTTCCTCAGGGGCCGTCCCGGCCTCATCGGCACCCCCTGCCTGCGAGGGCTCCTGACTCTGCAGGCCGCCGCACCCGGAGAGCAGCCCGCAGAGCGCCAGCAGGCACAGCAGACGGCGCCGCATCACTTACCCCAAAAAGTCCTTCACCGCTCTGCGGTACGCCGCCACCGGATCCTCCGCCTGGGTGATGGGGCGGCCCACCACGATGTAGTCGCAGCCGGACTTGCCCGCCTTCTCGGGGGTCATGATCCGCTTCTGGTCGCCGGCGGCGCTGTCCGCGAACCGGATGCCGGGGGTGACGGTCAGGAAGTCCGCGCCGCACCGCTCCTTCACCAGGGCGGCCTCCAGGGGAGAGCACACCACGCCGTCCAGGCCGCTGGCGGCGGCGTTCTTGGCGTAGGAGAGCACCGTCTCCGCCATGGGGGTGTCGATCAGCAGCTCGTTTTTCAGGGCGGCGGCGTCGGTGGAGGTCAGCTGGGTGACGGCGATCAGCAGGGGGCGGGTGCCGTCGGGGCGGGTCAGGCCCTCCAGAGCAGCTCGCATCATCTCGGCGGTGCCGGCGGCGTGGAGGTTTACCATGTCGATGTCCAGCCGGGAGAGGACCGCCATGGCCCGCTTCACGGTGTTGGGGATGTCGTGGAGCTTCAGGTCCAGGAAGATCTTGTGGCCCCGGGCCTTGATGTCCCGGACCACCTGGGGCCCCTCGGCGTAGAACAGCTCCATGCCGATCTTCACAAAGGGCTTTTCCCCGGCGGGGAACTGGTCCAGGAAGGCGAGGGTCTCCTCACGGGTGGGGAAGTCCAGGGCGATGATGACGTCTTTTGCGCTCATATTCAAACAGTCCTTTCTGTAATCATGCAAAATTCAGGACAGCGAGGTCCATGTGTCTGTGCCGATGCCGTACTCCCAGCAGGCGGAGCCGTCCTTGGCCACGGCATAGATGGCCGCCAGCCGGCCGGCCATGGGATTGGCGGTCTGCTCCGGCGGCAGGCCGCCGTCGGCATCCGGGCCGTAGAGCAGCTGGAATTCATAGGCGGTCTGGCCGTCTACCTCCGTTTCCGTGGGCGGCTCGTCCGTCCACCAGACATAGTGGGGGCCGTCCGTCTCAAAGCCGGTCTCCGGGTCATAGGACAGATAGTTGGGGTTCTGGTCCAGCAGCGTCTGAGTCAGAGTGTCCAGCGCCGCCTCCGGCGTCAGTTCCGTCACGGCGGTTTCCGGGGATTCCGTCTCCGGGCCGCTGTCAGGCGCGGCGGACTCCCCGCCGCAGCCGGAGAGCAGGAGGCAGAATAGCAACAGGCAGAGTAGCTTTTTCCTTTGCGTCTCCTTATCAGTGGGCGGCGCCGGTGAGATCCGCGATGCGCTCCACGCCCAAACGCTCACACACGGCAGGCAGGGCCTCGATGATCTTCTTGCAGGCGCAGGGATCCCGCAGGTTGGCGGCGCCGATCTCCACGGCGCTGGCCCCCGCCAGCATCATCTCGCACACGTCCTCGGCGGAGGAGACGCCGCCGCAGCCGATGATGGGCAGCTTCACCGCCTCGTACACGTCCCATACCATCCGCACCGCCACCGGGAACACCGCCGGGCCGGACAGGCCGCCGGTGCGGTTGGCGATGAGGGGCCTCTTCGTTTTCAAGTCGATCCGCATCCCCAGCAGGGTGTTGATGAGGCACAGGCCGTCGGCCCCCGCGTCGGCGCAGGCCCTGGCGATCTCCGCGATGTCGGTGACATTGGGCGTCAGCTTCATAAAGACGGGCTTCTTCGTCACCGCCTTCACCGCACGGGTGACCTCCGCAGCGGCGTGGGGGTCGCAGCCGAAGTTCTTCCCCCCAGCGTGGACGTTGGGGCAGGAGATGTTGACCTCCAGGATCGCCACCTGGTCGATGTCGTTCAGCTTGGCGCAGTTCTCCGCGTACTCCTGGAGGGAGAAGCCCCCCACGTTGGCGATGACCGGCCCGTGGAAGATCCTGGCGATGTTGGGCACCTCCTCCGCGATCACCGCGTCGATGCCCGGGTTCTGGAGCCCCACGGCGTTCAGCATCCCGGCGGCGGTCTCCGCGATGCGGGGCTGGGGATTGCCCGGCCGGGGCGCGGCGGTGGTGCCCTTCCAGGAGAAGCTGCCCAGAATGTCCAGGTCGTACAGCTCCGCGTACTCCCGGCCGTAGCCGAAGGTGCCGGAGGCGGGGATCACGGGATTTTTCAGCTCCACATCTCCTAGGCGGACAGACAGGTTCACCATACGATCTCCTCCTTATACAGAATGGGGCCGTCCTTGCACACCCGCTTGTAGCCGTTCGTCGTGGGGACGGAGCAGCCCATGCAGGCGCCGAAGCCGCAGCCCATCCGGGCCTCGAAGCTGAACTGCCCGCCGGTGAGCTGCCCCAGGCCGTGGACGGCCTTCAGCATGGGGGTGGGGCCGCAGACGAAGGCGTAGTCACACTCCCGGACGTTCTTGGCCAGGTCCGTCACAAAGCCCTTGGTGCCCAGCTGGCCGTCCTCCGTGGCCACCAGCAGGCGGCAGCCCAGCTTGGAGAATTCCTCCAGATAGAAGGCGTCCTTCCCAGACCGGAAGCCCAGCCCCACCGTGGGGGTGACGCCCGCCTCCAGCATCCGCTGGGCCAGGCCGTACAGGGGCGCGATGCCGATGCCGCCCCCCAGCAGGATGGGGTGCGCGCCGCCCTGCGTCAGGTCGAAGCCGTTGCCCAGGCCCGACAGCACGTCCAGCTCCGTGCCGGGGACGCACCGCACCAGGTCGTGGGTGCCCTCGCCCACCACCCGGACCAGGAGCAGCAGGGCGTCCTCCGTCCAGTTGCAGATGGAGATGGGCCGCCGGAGGAATTTGCCGGGCAGCTGGATGTTCACGAACTGCCCCGGCGCCGTGACGGCGGAGGTGTCGCCGGACAGCACCAGCTCATAGGTGTCACCGGTCAGCTGCCGGGTGTGTTCCAGGGTAAAGAGAGATTGTTTCATACATAGTCCTCCTGACAGGGGGGGATGGGGGTCTTGTTGACATTGCGGGAGCTGGCGGTGTACACCAGATTCCCGTTGCAGATGGTCTTGTCCACCCCGGCGGTGACGGTCCAGCCGTCAAAGGGCGTGGCCCTGCCCTGGGAGAAGAAGGAAGAGCTGTCGATGGCGTGGGGCCAGTTCAGGTTCAGCACCGTGAGGTCCGCGATCTCACCGGCCTCGATCTTTCCGCCGGGCAGGCGGAACAGCCGCCTGGGATTGACGCACAGGGCGTTCAGCAGTGCGGCGAAGGGCACGATGCCCGGTTCCACCAGCTCTGTGTACAGCACCGGGAAGGCACACTCCAGGCCCACGATGCCGTTGAGGCTGCGGAGCCCCCGGGACTTCTCCTCCGCGCTGTGGGGAGCGTGGTCTGTGGCGATGCAGTCGATGGTGCCGTCCAGCAATCCCTCGATCAGGGCGTCCCGGTCTGCGGCGGAGCGGATGGGGGGATTCATCTTGAACCGGCCGTCGTCCATCAGATCCTCGTCGCACAGGAGCAGATAGTGGGGCCCGGTCTCGCAGGACACCGGCAGCCCTTCCGCCTTGGCCTTGCGGATGAGGGCCACGCTCTCCCTGGTGGAGACGTGGCATACATGGTACCGGCAGCCGGTCTCCCGGACCAGCTCCAGATCCCGCTCCACCTGCTTCCACTCGCTGGCGGGATCATTGCCCGGGAAGCCGTTCCGCTTCGCCCAGTCCCCATCATGGACGCACCAGCCGGGGGTGAGCAGGGATTCGTCCTCGCAGTGGGCGGTGATGGGCCTGTCCAGCTCCCTGGCAAGCAGCATGGCATCGCGCATCTGCTCGGCGGACTGGACGCCCTTCCCGTCGTCGGAGAAGCCGCAGACGAAGGGCTCCATCGCCCGCAGAGCCGCCAGCTCCGCTCCCTTTTCGCCCCGGGTAATGGCCCCGTAGGGGTACACCCGCACCCGGGCGTCCCGGGCGACGGCGTCCAGCTCCGGCCACAGGTGCTCCAGGGAGTCCGGCACCGGATCCAGGTTGGGCATGGCGCACACCGCCGTGTAACCTCCGGCGGCAGCGGCGGCCGTGCCGGATGCGATGGTCTCCTTATAAGAAAATCCAGGCTCCCGAAGATGGACATGCACATCGACGAAACCTGGAACAATTACCTGATCCATACATTCAATTACGGAAAAACCTTCCTTGGGAAGGGAGGGAGAAACGGAAACAATACGGCCGCCGGAAATGGAAATATCCATATTCTGGAATACTCCGTTCCGAAAAACAGCCCCTCCGGTCAGCAACAGATTCATGGGTACGCTCCTTCCTCTGGTGTTCATTCGACATA
>CAMMCS010000123.1 GCA_946494635.1 uncultured Oscillibacter sp.
GCTTTTTCCTGGGGTCCGGATCCCCGTTGAAGCAGTCGTTGTCCTCCCACATCTGGTAGATGCGCTGCTCCACCTGCTGGGGCTCATACACTTTCGGCAGTTCTTTTTTCATACATGGATTCTCCTTATCATTGAACATCATTGCTTATTTTAATATCGGACGGTTGTGCCGGTCTTTTGCGCCAAAAAACTCTCTAATGCCTCAGGTGTCCCCTGGGTCACCGCAGCAACCGGAAGGGCAAAACCATAGTGCCCGTCCAAAAACACGAACTGCGTCTTCCGGTAGTATACTGTGTATAGAACGGACAGCCGCATCGTGTGCGGCCTTTTTCCGTTGTCTGGGTAAGCTGCTCATCATCCAAAATAACACGAATGGCACCGGAGCCTTTGACAGACAGCCTTCAGGACTGCCACGCTCCGATGTGGCAGAGAAAGACCGCAAATAAAATCAGCATGTTCCCCAGGCTGCCCGCCACAGAGGGATCAGCCTGCGGCGGGTCTTCCCCATTTTCGTATAGACCCGGTCCATATTCACGAGTTCCTCCGTGGAATAGCCCTGCGGCATATCGAATGAAAAGATCGTGGCAGCCCCTCTCTTTCGCAAAAAACGCCCTGAGCCTTTCGGCCCAGGGCGAACAACTGTCCGTGGTACCACCTGAATTCGGGTAAAACCGCACTCTGTGGCGCGTTTGCGCCTGCCCTGTTAACGGTGGGCATCCGCCGGGGCTTACTGACGCTTCAGCTCCGGTGCTCCGGGACGACTTCTCCGGCGGCATTGGGAGAACTCACACCAGCCGTTCTCTCTCTTGGCCGCTGCCCGCCGGGTACTGCTTCCCTTCCTCGCAGGTCGCAATATTTTGTTTCAGTATAGTATACCCCGAAGGAATTGTCAAGCTAAGGAAACATGTTCCCTTTTCAAGATGAGGAGCGACGGCCAGAACTCCGTCGGTTTGGCGAAACCTGGAAAATCTCCGCCGCCGGCCTTGCAAAGGACAGGCCAGTATTGTATGATAGGAAAAACAACAAACATTTGGCGCCGCTGAAGGCGCGGCAGGGGGCTTGTGTTGTGGGCATTTTCGATGACGATGATTTAGAATTTATCGAGCAAGCGAGAAGAGAAGCAAATGAATTTAAGCCGCTGGAACTGACCGAGGCCAATGTCCAGGCCATCTTCCATCGGTGCCTGGCAAAAGAGGGCGAGAACTTCTATAATGTTCAGGTGGTCGGCTCAGAACTGTCAAAAAACCCTTCGGATATTGTCCGGTTGTCCGGGGAGAAGATGGAAAAAAACGATCAGAATATCCGTTATCTGCTGGGCCAATTGAAAACAATCCATCTCCCCGATGTAAAAGCCATCACACTGCAGGAGGGTTTTTTCCGATATGACAATCATGTGTGGACGAAAGACTTTAATTTCCTTTTTTACCTCTATGCATTGGCGCTGGGCTGTGTCTATTTCCGCGGCTTTGGACAGACAAAGGACGGGAATATTACCAGCCTGATAGATTACAACCGCTGCACCCCCACCCTCTCCCCAAAAGACCCGGCGTTCCCGGCGTGGTGGGAGGCCCACAAGGGCGAGTGGGAGGCCTGACCGTGTCACAACCGAACATTGTGCAAACGGGTATGCCCCATCTGGAGGGCATACCCGTTTTGCCTCTTCTGGCGCGACACCCGCTCAGGCGGACAGTCCCTGCAGGGACTGTCCGCTTCGCTCAGCTGAGCCGCAGGATCTCCTTCTTCAGCCGGTTGATGATGCGCTTTTCCAGCCGGGAGATGTAGCTCTGGGAGATGCCCAGCTGGTCCGCCACCTCCTTCTGGGTCTGCTCCTTCCCGCCCCCCAGCCCGAACCGGAGCGTGATGATCTGCTTTTCCCGGGGTGAGAGCACCTGGATGGCCGCCGCCAGCAGGTCCCGCTCCACATCTTCCTCAATGGGGCGCATCACCACGTCCGCGTCGGTGCCCAGCACATCGGAGAGCAGCAGCTCGTTGCCGTCCCAGTCGGTGTTCAGGGGCTCGTCAAAGGACACCTCTCCCTTCCTCCCAGCGTTCTTCCGCAGGTACATCAAAATCTCGTTCTCAATACACCGGGAGGCATAGGTGGCCAGCTTGATGTTCTTGTCCGTCCGATAGGTTCCCACCGCCTTGATGAGCCCGATGGTGCCTATGGAGATCAGATCCTCTATGCCCACACCGGTGTTCTCGAACCGCCGGGCGATGTACACCACCAGCCGCAGGTTATGCTCGATGAGCTCTTTCCGGGCGCCCTCGTCCTCCAGGCGCTCCAAAAGCTCCGCCTCCCGCTCCTTTGTCAGCGGCGGGGGCAGGGTGTCGCTGCCGCCGATGTAGTGGACCTCCGCCGGCGGCGGCAGCAGGCCCACACGGACCAGCAGACGGCGCAGGTACGCGCTCCAGTTCTTCATGACTCCCCCTCCTTTTCCGCCCGCCGCCCCACAGGGCGCTGTGTCCAGGGCCCAGCTCCGTTGGAGCCAGGGCCACGGTCAGGCCGTCATACCGCTCCCCGGCCGCCTCTGTCCAGTCGCTGCGGATGGCCAGCAGCAGCCCGCCGGAGACCCCCACCGCCCGGTAGGGCACCAGACGGGGCCGCAGCGCCGGCGCCGCCCGGGCCACCTGCTCCAGCACGGACGCCGGATGGGCCAGCGTCTCCTCTGTCAGCAGAGCCCGGACCTCCCGGGGCAGGGCCCCATCCAGCCGTCCAAGGCCAGCCACCAGCACCGGCGCGCCGGTGGCCGGGTCCCGCAGGCTGTTGCCGGTATCGCAGAGGGCGGTGAGCGCCGCCGTCCGCCCCAGGATCCGCACCCGGGCCTCCACCAGCTCCCCCCGGATGCCGTGGCGGGCCGACGCCCGGAACACCACGGACAGCACCAGGTATGCCGCGCCGGCGGCAATCAGCAGCACCCGGGCGTCCACGTCCGTATAAAAGACGCCGCCCGCCATGGGCACGCCGCCCCCGGCCAGCAGGCCCAGCCCCAGCACACAGCCGGCCATGGCACAGGAGACGGCGAAGAACAGCAGCGTCAGCCGCATCAGCTTCGCCTCCCCGCCGTAGGCCGCCAGAGCCAGCAGCGCACCCGCCGCCAGTTTTGCCGGCAGGCCGGAGAGGAAGCCCAGTCCCGGCAGGAACACCGCCGCGGCATAGGCGCCCCCCAGCAGTCCCGCCAGCAGATACCGCCCCCGCCGCAGGGGGATCCCCGCCAGACGGGCGGCACAGAGTGCCAGCAGATAGTCCATCAGCCCGTTCAGCACGAACACGCTGTCCAGATAGATCACCGTCACCCATCCCACCCCCTTCCGACCGACGGGTCTATTATAGGACAGTCCGCCGGGAAAACCCGTCGCAAAAAGGAGGCGCACCTGAAAAGGCGCGCCTCCCGCGGTTCATCCGGCTTTCACCGGAATTGCAGATAAATGGCCGGTTCACCCCGCATCTCCACTATATAGGGCTTGTTCCGCTCCAGAGCTGCCAGGCTGACGGCCTGGCCGGGCAGCGCTGTCACCTCCAGCGCCACATTCCCGTCGGCGTCCCGGAACCGCAGGTCTACCGGCCCCGTGCAGTCAATGTCCAGGGTCACCTCCCTGCGGTGGAAGATGCTGTCAAACACCAGCGGTTCTTCCGCCTGGCGCCAGTGACCCGTCTCCCCGGCGGTCACCCGGCTGGTCACGACCTGGCCGGGTGGGGAGCACTCCGCAAAAACCTGCCAGGCGCACAGGGCTGCGAAGCACACCGCCAGCGTAGCCAGCACCGCCAGCACAGTCCGCAGAAACACCTTCTTCTGATACACATAAAAGGGGGACTCCGCCCGGATTACAGGGGTCTGCTCCACATGGACCTGGCTGCGCATCCGCTCCGCCGCACGGGCGCAGTCCGGGCACTCCGCCAGGTGCTGCCGCACCAGCTCCGCCGTCACCGGGCTGCACAGGCCGTCCTGATACAGGGGCAGCAGGTCCCGGATTACCTCACACCGCATGGTCATTCCTCCAATCGCTCCGCCAGCATCACCTTGGCCCGATAGTAGGTGACCCTGGCCCAGTTTTCCGTCCGGCCGAAGATCTCGCCGATCTCCTGAAAGCTCAGCTCTGACAGCGCCCGCAGCAGGAAGATCTCCCGATAGGGCTCCCGCAGGCTGTGGATGGCCTTGTGGATGGACACATAGGCGTCCCTCCGCAGCAGGGAGATCTCCGGCATCCCGTCATTCTCCGGCGCCGCCCGCTCCAGCCCCTCCAGCGGCAGGGTGGGATGCCGCCGCTGGCGCTTCAGGTGGTCGCAGTACAGGTGCTTGGCGATCTGGCACAGCCAGACAGACAGCTTGCAGGCCCCATTGTAACGCCCAATGGACCGGATCGCCTGGTAGAAGGTCTCCTGCGTCAGCTCCTCCGCCAGATCCGGGTTTTCCGTCAGGCACACCAGGAACCGCTTCACCACATCCGCGTACTGCTGGTAGATCCCGTCGTCCAGGGTCTCCATCCGCATCCCCCCTTCCTCTCTGCGCTGATAAATAGACATAGGCCCGGGATTCGTTACAAGATCCGAAAAAAACCGCCGGGAATTTTTCCCGGCGGGCATCATGGCGCGGCAGCCTTTTTACAGCAGTCCCAGATAGGGAACGATCAGCGACGCCAGCATGGAAATCACCAGAATGATCACCAGCACAGCCGCAAATATCCGGTGCTTGTTGCTCACTTTGTCTCCTCCTTTGTCAGGATCTTGCGGATGCTCTTCTCCGCCTTGCTGCGGGGCAGCATCAGCTCGTGCCCGCAGCCCAGGCACTTGAGCTTGATGTCCATGCCCACCCGCAGGATCTCCCACTGGGTGGAGCCGCAGGGGTGGGGCTTCTTCAGTTCCACTTTGTCATGCAGATGCAGGTCCATGATCGGCCTCCTCAGTCAAAGCGGCCGGCTGGGCCGCATATAGTACCAGTATGAAATCAAGCGCCGCCGCAGCGGCAGATAGGATGCGATTTGAAATGCCGGAAAATCAGCTGTACTTACCGGAGGGGCTGCGCCCTCCCGCCCCCTTGAACCCCGCCGCCCTGCGGGACGCACTGGAAGCAGGCGCCGTGCTGGAGAGCACGGTCCTGCGGTGCGACCAGAACCGGAGCCTCCACCTCTCGCTGGGGGGCATCCGTGCCCAGATCCCCCGGGCGGAAGCGGTGGCTCCCTGGATCAGCGGGGCGGATCGGGATATCGCTGTCCTCTCCCGGGTGGGAAAGCCCGCCTGCTTCATCGTGACGGCCCTGCAGGCCGACGAAAAAGGCGCGCCGGAGGCCCTGCTCTCCCGCAGGGCCGTCCAGGAGAGGGCCATGGACTTCTTCCTGGAGCACCTGCGCCCCGGATCTGTGGTGGCGGCCGTGGTGACCCACCTGGAATCCTTCGGCGCTTTTCTGGACATCGGCTGCGGCATCGTGGCCATGCTGCCCATTGAGTACATCTCTGTCGCCCGGATCTCCCATGCCGGGGAGCGGTTCCGGCCCGGCCAGAAGATCCTGGCGGCGGTGCGGTCCGTGGACCGGGAGAGGCGCCGCTTCACCATGACCCACCGGGAGCTGCTGGGCACCTGGATGGAAAACGCCAGCTGGTTTGCCCCCGGAGAGACGGTGCGGGGCGTGGTCCGGGGGATCAAGGAGTACGGCGCCTTCATCGAGCTGGCCCCCAACCTCTCCGGCCTGGCGGATGCCCGGGAGGGCCTGCGGCCCGGAGACGCGGTCTCCGTCTACATCAAGTCCATCCGGCCGGAGCGTATGAAGATCAAGCTCCAGGTCATTGAGAAGCTGCCGTCCCCCGCGGAGCCGGAGCCCCTGCGGTATCAAATCACCGACGGCGTGCTGGACCGGTGGGTCT
>CAMMCS010000124.1 GCA_946494635.1 uncultured Oscillibacter sp.
TGGAGAAGGTGGACGGCTGCACCGGCGCCCACTTCCACCCGCCTGTGATGCTGGTGGTGGCCTATGATCCCGCCGTTTCCTGGAAGCGGGAGACCGACGGCAAGGACCACGGTGAGATCGACGCTGCCATCGCCGCCACCCAGATGATGCTCCAGGCCGCAGACCTGGGACTTGGCACCACCTATGTGGGGATGTTCGAGCCGGAGAAGCTCCACGCCGCCTTCCCGGAGCTGGCGGGCCTGGTTCCCATCGCCCTGCTGCCCATGGGCTACCCGGCGGAGGGGGCCCATCCCTCCCGCCTCCACGCGGACCGCAGGCCCCTGGAGGAGATGGTGAAATACCTGTGAGAGTTAGGAATTAGGAGTTAGGAATGAGGAATTGGGGGCGCACGGTGTGCGCCCCCCTTCTTGCCCTGCGGACTTCCTGAATAGAGTGAAGAGTGAAGAGTAAAGAGTGGAGATAAGGAATTCGCCGCAGGCGAATGATCTCAAATGGCCCGGCTCTGCCGGGCACCAAAATTCCTAATTCCTCATTCCTAATTGATCTCAACTCTTCACTCTGCTGCAAACAAGGACCTGGGGCAGCGCCCCAGGTCCTTGTTTGCATTATCTCCGCTTCCGGCCCCGATAGCCTCCGCCGCTGCGGCGGGTGACGCTGTGGCCGTACCGGTAGCGCCGCCGGCCTACCGTCAGTTTCCAGATCACCAGCGCGGCGGCAAGCACCAGAATCACGATCCCCGCGATTTTCACCGGGGTGGAGCGGAAGAAGTTCCGCAGGTTCCGGCCGAACACCAGCAGGCCGGAGGCCTCCACGCTGTTGGAGGCCACCAGGTCCACTTCCGCCAGCGTCTCGCCGTCCAGGGACAGAGAGAGGCTTCCCAAAACCTGCCCCTCCTGAACCGGGGCATCCACAGGGCTCTCCACATCCAGCTGCGTCTCCAGCGAGGCGGGGTCGGTGCCGTTGGGCAGCAGCAGCTCCACATCCTCCGCCGGGTGGACGGAAACGTGGTCCACCTTGGAGAGAGACACGCTGATCTCTTTGATGAGCGACGCGCTCTCCAGCACGGTCTGATAGGAGTAGTTGTCAAAGGCCCATTCAAACATGGCCCGGGTGTCGAAAAAGCTGTAGGTGCGGATCTCCCCGTCCTCCAGGGTCACCCGGTCGCCCCCCAGCGCCACGCTGATCAGGGACAGGCTGCCCTCAGAGGCGGAGGACACCAGGCAGTGGCCCGCCTCGTCGGTGGAGCCGGTCTTGATGCCGTGGGCATTGGAGTAGATGTAGCCCAGGGAGCGCCAGGTGTCAATCAGGTAGTTGGTGGTGTACAGGTTCCGCTCCTCACTGAGGTTGGTGGCCGGGATGGTGACCCGGGCGGTGTCGCAGATCCGCATGAAGTCCTCGTGCTTCATGGCCTCGGCGGTGATGCGGTACAGGTCCCAGGCAGAGGTGTAGTGCTGGCTGTCGTGCAGGCCGGTGGCGTTGACAAAGTGGGTGTTCTCGCACCCCAGGGCCGCAGCCCTGGCGTTCATGGCGTCCACAAAGGCGTCCACGCTGCCGCTGACCTGCTCCGCCAGGATGTTGCAGGCCTCATTGGCCGATACCACCAGCATGCAGTAAAGCAGGTCCTCCACCGTCATGGTCTCTCCCGCCTGGATGCCGGCGGTGCTGCCGTCGGCGGCCAGGCCCTCCATGGCGCTCTCCGTGGCGGTGATCGCCTGATCCAGGGACAGCTGGCCGCCATCCACCGCCTCCAGCACCAGCAGGGCGGTCATGATCTTGGTGAGGCTGGCGGGGTACATCTGCTCATTGGCGTTTTTCTCAAAAACGGCCTTCCCGGTGTTGGCGTCCACCAGCAGCATGGCCTCGCAGTGGAGCTCCGGCGGCGCCAGCCCCCCCACCCCCCCCTCCGCCGCGGCGGCGGGGGATGCCAGAAGGCCGGCTGTCAGGACCAGCAGCAAAAAAAACGAAAAAAAGCGGCGTGTTTTCATATCAAACTCCTGTGATCTGTGATATAATGAGCCTATACGTTCAAACAGACGGCGAAAACCGCCTGAATTCGACACTGTAGGTTTATAGTATATCAAAAAAAGCGCGGGAGTTCAACAGTGAGCAGACACAGAAAGATAACAAAAAGTGAGGTTGTGCTGCTGGGACTGACAGCCGCCTTCCTCTGCGCCCTGGCGGCGCTGTCCGCCCAGGACCGGGCGGCCCGGGAGCCGGGCGCCGCTGTCGAGACGGAGATCCAGGTGCCGCCGGAGGAGGTCGCCCCGGAGTTCCGGCCGGTGAACCTCAACACCGCAGGGCTGGAGGAGCTGGACTCCCTCCCCGGCATCGGGGAGAGCCTGGCCCGCCGGATCCTGGCGTATCGGGAGGCCAACGGCCCCTTTGAAAGCGTGGAGGAGATCATGGAGGTCAGCGGCATCGGCGAAGCCAAGCTTGCCGAGCTGGAGGACTGGGTCACCGTGGACAACGAGAGCAACGGAGGAGAAACAGCCGATGAAAATTCTGGTGGTTGACGACGAGAAGCTGCTGGTCAAGGGCGTGAAGTTCAATCTGGAAAACGAGGGGTATGAGGTGGAGTGCGCCTATGACGGCGCCGCCGCCGTGGAGCTGGCCCGCAACGGCCGGTTCGACCTGATCATCCTGGACGTGATGATGCCGGAGCTGGACGGGCAGGAGGCCTGCCTGCGCATCCGGGAATTTTCCAACGTGCCCATCATCATGCTCACCGCAAAGAGCGAGGACGCGGACAAGCTGATGGGCTTTGAGTGCGGGGCGGACGACTATCTCACCAAGCCCTTCAACATCCTGGAGCTGAAGGCCCGGGTCCGGGCGCTGCTGCGGCGGGCCGCCGGGACCCAGAGGACCCGGGGCACGGTTCTGACGGTGGGCGGGCTGACGCTGAACACGGAGGAGCGGGTGGCCGTGAAAAACGGGGGGACCGTGGATCTCACCGCCAAGGAGTACGACCTGATCGAGCTGCTGATGCGCAATCCCCGCCGGGTATACAGCCGGGAAAACCTGATGAATGTGGTGTGGGGCTACACCTATGCCGGGGATTACCGGACGGTGGATGTCCACATCCGCCGCCTGCGGGAAAAGCTGGAGGATAACCCGGCGGAGCCGGAGCACATCATGACCAAGTGGGGGGTTGGGTACTATTTCAAAGAATAAGAGCCGGCTCTTCGGGAGCCTGCGGGCCAAGTTCAGCCTCAGCTACATCCTGATCATGGCGTGCGTGCTGGTGCTGATGAACACCTACCCGCTTCTGGTGTCCCAGGACCTGGTTTTCCGCTCCAAGCAGACCTCCCTGCAGAACAGCGTGTCCGTCATGGTCTACTCCCTCTCCGGCCTGGATCATCTGACGGAGGAAAATGTGTCAGAGGCCATGGCGGTGGTGGAGGAGACGGGCCTCAGCCGTATCCTGGTGACGGACAGCGCGGGGAAGATCCTCTACGACACCCGGGAGACCAACGACGCGCTGGGGGAATACAGCTTTTATACGGAGATCGTCCAGGCCCTGATGGGCAACGACATATTTTCCATCAGCTACCGGGACGGGGCCTTCCGCAGCCGGGCCGCCTGGCCGGTGCTCTACCGCAACCAGATCATCGGCGCGGTCTACGCCTATGAATATGACACGGAGCAGGCCGCCCTGCTGGAGGGGCTTCAGGACAACCTGCTGCGCCTTTCCACCGGCATCGCCGTTGCGGTGCTGTGCCTGAGCGGCCTGCTGTCCAGGGCGCTCACCGGGAAGATCGGCCAGCTGCTCACCGCCATCCGGAAGGTGCGGGAGGGGGCCTACAGCCACCGGGCGGAGGTCCGGGGCCACGATGAGATCGCCCAGCTGGCGGAGGAGTTCAACAGCCTGACGGATCGGCTCCAGACCACGGAAAGCGCCCGCCGCCGGTTCGTATCCGACGCGTCCCACGAGCTGAAGACCCCCCTGGCGGCCATCCGGCTGCTGACGGATTCCATTCTCCAGACGGAGAATATCGACCGGGAGACCGCCCGGGAGTTCGTAGCGGATATCGGCCAGGAGGCGGAGCGCCTCTCCCGCATCACTGAGGACCTGCTGCGGCTGACCAGGCTGGACAGCGGCGTATTGGAGCCGCCCGCGGTGGTGGACGTGCTGCCGGTGCTGGAGCAGGTGATGCGGATGATGAGCCTGGTGGCCCAGGAGAAGGGAACAGAGCTGACCTACCGGTCAGAGGGCACCTGCACGGTACTGGCTACCCAGGATGAGATCCATCAGATCATTTACAATCTGACGGACAACGCGGTCAAGTACAGCCCGCCCGGAAGCACGGTGCAGGTCACGCTTCTGCATGTGGGGGACCAGGTGGTGCTGACGGTGGAGGACAACGGCGCCGGTATTCCCGAGGAGGACCTGCCCCGGATTTTCGAGCGGTTTTACCGGGTGGACAAGGCCCGGTCCCGGGCAGCCGGCGGCACAGGGCTTGGGCTGGCCATTGTCAGCGACACCGTGAAAAAGCGGGGCGGCACTGTGGATGCGGCCAACCGTCCCGGCGGCGGGGCGGTGTTTACCGTCCGCTGGCCCTGGAGGGAAGGAGGGGCGCAGACATGAGAAAACGCGTCATCGCGGCGGCTGTGTGCGCCGCCTTCCTGCTGGTCCTCAGCTGGGGGCACCCCTACGGGACGGAAACGGAGGACGCCTATGACCTGTATTTCCGGGAGGCGGATCTGGAGGCGGTTCCCGGCGGGGATGCCCTGCGGGCAGAGAAGCTGTATCTGGAGGAGGGGGAGGCCCGGGATACCCTGGAGCTGGCCGAGCGGCTGATCACAGAGCTGATCGCCGGGCCGGAGGATCCCTCCCTTCAGAATACGATCCCGGAGGAGACGACCCTGCTGGCCCTGGAGCTGGACGGCTCCCGGGCCAGGGTGGACCTGTCGTCCCGGTATCAGATGCTCTCCGGCGTGGCGCTGGCTCTGGCGGACTATGCCATCACGCTGACGCTGACGCAGCTGCCGGAGATTGCCGCGGTCAGCATCACGGTCCGGGGAGAGCCCCTGGCTTACCGGGACCGGCAGACCTTCACCGCCGGGGATGTGCTCTTTTCCTCGAACGAGGATGTGATTGGCAACCTGCCGGTGACCCTGTACCTGCTGGACGGGGAGGGCGCACTGGTACCGGTGGAACTGACGCTGGATCTGTACGAGGGAGATACCCAGGCGGGCGCCGTGCTGAAGGCCCTGCTGGAAGACCGGGAGGGAGAGGGGCTGCAGTCCCCCCTGCCGGAGGGCTTCCGGGTCTCCTCCATCCGGATGGAGGAAAACACCTGCTATGTGGATCTGCCGTCGGCGGCCCTGGCGGGCCTGGCGGAGAGCCCGGATCTGCAGCTGGGGCTTCGCGCCCTGGCGGATTCCCTGCTGTCCCTGCGGGCGGCGGAGGAGGTGCGCTACCTGGTGGACGGGGAGTACGCCTCCACCTACAGCTCCGCCTCCGTGGTGGGGCCCTACACGGGGGAGACCAGCTGAGACAGGAGAAAAGCGGGGGTGAGCCGGGTGTTTTACCCGGCTCACTCCCGCTATTTACGCGCCGAAGAACAGCCGCACGGCGAAGGCGGAGGCAAAGAATCCCGTCAGATCCGCCGCCAGGGCCGCCGGCACCGTATGGCGGGTGCGGATGATCCCGGCGGAGCCGAAGTACACGGCGATGGTGTAGAAGGTGGTTTCCGTGCTGCCCAGCATGACGGCGGCCACCCGGCCGATATAGCTGTCAGGGCCGTAGGTGGTGATGAGGTCCGTGCCCACCGCCAGGGCGCCGCTGCCGGAGAC
>CAMMCS010000125.1 GCA_946494635.1 uncultured Oscillibacter sp.
GTCGGTGATGCCGGTCTCCCGCTGCTCCAGGCTCTCGCCCACGCAGATGATGGGGTTCATGCCGGCGTTCAGCACGGCGTGGACCTTCTTGTTGACGGTGGCATCGGTCTCGCAGAAGTACTGCCGCCGCTCGCTGTGGCCCACGATGACGTACTTGACGCCCAGGTCCTTCAGCATGTCGGCGGAGACCTCGCCGGTATAGGCGCCCTTCTCCTCAAAATACACGTTCTCCGCACCCACGGAGATCCGCAGGTCCTTGAAGGCCTTGGCGGCGGTCTGGATATTGCAGGCGGGCACGCAGATCAGGGTGTCGCACCACTTGGCACGGGGCATGATCTTTTTGAGCTCCTCGGCGAACTTCTTGGTCTCCGTGGCCGTCATGTTCATTTTCCAGTTGCCGGCGATCACTGTTTTGCGATATCTGCGATTCATGGTGTCTCTTCTCCTTTATGTCTTCTGGTATTGTTCATTTTATTTGCAAAAATCGCGTCTGGCGCGATTCCATGCGCGGATTTGGACGTTCTGCAGTCATTTATTCCGAAAGGCCACTCTTTTTATACAGAATTCCGCCCCGTTTGTCAAGCGGAGGAAGCGGGGGATTACCGCCCCTGACAGGGGCCGGCAATCCCTCTGCCGCGACAGGGGATCGGCGGGGGCGGGTTACTGATCCAGCAGGCAGGCCACGCCCGGCAGCTCCTTCCCCTCCATGAACTCCAGGGAGGCGCCGCCGCCGGTGGAGATGTGGGTCATCTTGTCGGCATAGCCCAGCTGGGCCACGGCGGCCGCGCTGTCGCCGCCGCCGATGATGGTGATGGCGCTGGTCTCGCTGAGGGCCCTGGCCACTGCCTCGGTGCCCTTGGCGAAGGCGGGGAACTCAAAGACGCCCATGGGGCCGTTCCAGATGACGGTGCCCGCGTCCTTCACCGCGTCGCAGTAGAGCTTCACGGTCTCGGGGCCGATGTCCAGGCCCTGCCAGCCGTCGGGAATCCGGCCGGCCTTGACCACCTGGCTCTTTGCGTCGGGGGCAAAGGCGTCGGCGCACACGGTGTCCACCGGCAGCAGGAGCTTTACGCCCTTCTCGGCGGCCTTTTTCACCATGTCGTTGGCATAGTCCTTCCAGTCCGGCTCCAGCAGGCTGTCGCCCACCTGGCCGCCCTGGGCGGCGGAGAAGGTGTAGGCCATGCCGCCGCCGATAATAATGGTATCGGCGATGCTCAGCAGGTTGTTGATGACGCCGATCTTGCTGGACACTTTGGAGCCGCCCAGGATGGCCACCAGGGGCCGCTTGGGGTCCGCCAGGGCGCCGCCGATGATCTCCAGCTCCTTCTGGATCAGGAAGCCGGACACGGCGGGCAGGTACGCGGCCACTCCCACGGTGGAGGCGTGGGCCCGGTGGACGGCGCCGAAGGCGTCGGACACATAGAGATCCGCCATCGAGGCCAGCTTCTTCGCCAGCTCCGGGTCGTTTTTGGTCTCGCCCGGCTCAAAGCGGGTGTTCTCCAGCAGCAGGATCTGGCCGGGCTGCAGGGCAGCGGCCTTGGCGGCGGCGTCGGGGCCTACCACGTCGGCGGCCATGATGACCTCCTGGCCCAGCAGCTGGCCCAGCCGCGCGGCCACCGGCTTCAGGGACAGCTGCTCCAGGGACTTCTTCCACCCCTCCTCGGTGAGGGAGGCGGGGTCCTTCCCCTTCTCCGTCTGCTTCTTCACATAGGCGGCATAGGTGGCGTTGGGCTTGCCCATGTGGGAGCAGGCGATCACCGCCGCCCCGTTCTCCAGCAGGTAGCGGATGGTGGGCAGGGATGCCCGGATGCGCTTGTCATCCGTGATGACGCCGCTGCCGTCCTTGGCCATGGGTACGTTGAAGTCACAGCGCAGCAGGACTTTTTTGCCGCGCACATCCACGTCCCGAACGGTTTTCTTATGATAATTCATCTGAGAAATCCTCCTATCTGTCTCTTTTCGGGGCAGATGCCCCGGAGATGTCAATGATGCTTCCGGAACAGGTCCGGCCGTCAATGCGGCGCCATTTCGCCGACGCCCTGTAATCCGGGAAAGCGATTCTGGCGAAGGGCTTCATAGACGCACACCGCCACAGTGTTGCTGAGGTTCAGGCTCCGGGCCTCGGACACCATGGGAAGGCGGATGCACCGCTCCCGATATTTTTCCCGGAAATCCAGCGGCAATCCAGCGGTCTCCTTGCCAAAGAACAGCCAGCAGTCCGGGGAAAAGCGGGCGGCCTCATAGGACTGGGGCGCTTTGGTAGTGGTGAGCCAGAGATCCCGCTCCGCCTCCGGATGGCGGAGAAACAGCTCTTCCAGATTCGCGTAATCGAATACCTCCACCAGATGCCAGTAATCCAGCCCGGCCCGGCGCACGGCCTTTTCACTGATGTCGAACCCCAGGGGCCGGACCAGGTGAAGCCGGCTGCCGGTAGCAGCACAGGTGCGGGCGATATTGCCGCAATTTTGGGGGATTTCCGGCTCAACCAGAACGATATTCAGCATAAAGAGCCGTTTCCCCCCTCTTTTTTGATACATGCAGAAAGTATTGTAACTCGTTGTAGGGGTAAATTCAACTGCAATGTGTAAAGAAAATCAATTTTTCGGAAAAAATCACGACAAATTGCGGGATTTTTCTGCGAATTGCCGGAAAAACGCAGAAAATTTTGCGGCGGGAACGGCGTTCTGACCCGCCTCCGCCGGCGGCTCCGCGGGCCGGCCTGAAAAATATTTTATAAATTCGCCGGAAATACTGGATTTTCCATGGAACTTTGTTATAATATAGAATCACGAATCAACAAGGAGGAGAAAACCCATGGATCATCCGCAGCGCGCCGTGTTTTTTCTGGAAGAGGACTCCTCCATACCGGCGCACGCAAAACCGCTGATGCTGGAAGCCGTGCTGTTCTGCCCGATCCTCAGATGGATGAGTGACAAATTGCTGGCCGACGGTGTGCAGCGGTTTTTTGTCGTCTCCGGCCCCCGCTTTGCCCGGGAGGCCCGGGCCTGCTTCCCGGAGGACGCAGACGTCATCGTATCCGAACAGCACAGCGAACTGCTGGATTTTCTGAACACGCCGGACGGCGTGGCGGTCTTTACCCGGGCTGCCCTGCCGGCGGAGGAGGCCGGGCCCGGTTTTGCCTACGCAGCCGCCGGCTATGAGCTTCAGGAGGTCTGGCGGGAGAGAATGACCAACGCCGTCTCCGCGGCGGAGCTGCTTCCCGGCTGGCTGCCGGTCTTCAATCCGGAGACCCTGGCGGAGCTGGAGACGCTGTTCCGGGACCGGATCGTGCGGGCCCACATCCGCGCCGGCGTCCGGGTGATGGACCCGGCCGCGGTGTATATCGATCCCCGGGTCGCCATCGGCCGGGGAACGGTGCTGCTCCCCGGCACCATCCTCCGGGGAGAGACCCGGATCGGCAGCGGCTGCACCATCGGCCCCAACGCCATGGTGCGGGACTGCGTCATCGGCGACGAGACGGAGGTCAACGCGTCCCAGGTGAATGAGAGCACCATCGGCTGCCGCACCCATGTGGGGCCCTTCGCCTATGTCCGCCCCGGCTGCACTATCGGGGATGACATCAAGGTGGGGGATTTTGTGGAGGTGAAGAACTCCACCCTGGGAGACGGCACCAAGATCTCCCATCTGACCTATGTGGGAGACAGCGATGTGGGCCGCCATGTGAATTTTGGCTGCGGCACCGTCACGACCAACTACGATGGGGTGAAAAAGTACCGCTGTACCATCGGGGACAATGCCTTTATCGGCTGCAACACCAACCTGGTGGCGCCGGTGACGGTGGGCGATGGCTCCTATATCGCGGCGGGAGCCACCATTACCAAGGATGTGCCGGCGGACGCGCTGGCAGTGGCCAGGGCCCGGCAGGAGAACAAAGAGGGCTGGGCCAAACGGCGGCGGAAGATGTACGGACAGGAGAAGTGATCTCCTTCTATTATATAGAAACGGAACAACGCGGCCGCTGACAGAAACAAAAACCAATGAAAACACAGGAACATAGAAAGAAGGCGTACAGCGATGATTTCTCACGGCAAGGATATCAAGGTATTTTCCGGCAACTCCAACCCCAAGCTGGCGGAGGAGATCTGCAGATTGATGGGCACCAAACTGGGCGAGGCGGAGGTAGGTACCTTCTCCGACGGGGAGATCTTCGTCTCTCTGTATGAGACGGTCCGGGGCAGCGACGTGTTCGTGGTCCAGTCCACCTGCACCCCGGTGAACAACAACCTGATGGAGCTCCTCATTATGATCGACGCGCTGAAGCGGGCCTCTGCCGGCCGCATCACCGCGGTGATGCCCTATTACGGCTATGCCCGGCAGGACCGCAAGGCCAAGGCCCGGGATCCCATCACCGCCAAGCTGGTGGCAAATATGCTCACCGCCGCCGGCGCCGACCGGGTGCTGACCATGGATCTCCATGCCTCTCAGATCCAGGGCTTCTTTGACATCCCTGTGGACAACCTGGCGGGCAACCCCATCTTCGTGGACTACTATGCAAAGAAGTTCGGCGCGGAGTGTGAGAACATCATGGTGGTCTCCCCCGATGTGGGCTCTGTGGCCCGGGCCCGTGCCTTTGCCCAGAAGCTGCATCTGAATCTGGCCATTGTGGACAAGCGCCGCCAGAAGGCCAACCAGTGCGAGGTCATGAACGTCATCGGAGATGTGAAGGACAAGGACTGCATCCTCTTTGACGACATGGTGGATACCGGCGGGTCCCTGTGCAATGCAGCTCAGGCGCTGATCGAGGTGGGCGGCGCCAGAAGCGTCCATGCCTGCGCCTCCCACGGGGTGCTGTCCGGCCCGGCCATCGAGCGGGTCAACAACAGCGTCATCCAGGAGCTGGCCCTGCTGGACACCATCCCTGCCATTGATCCCAAGAAGAGCAGCAAGATCAAGTATCTGCCCGTGGCCCCCATGTTTGCCGAGGCCATCGAGCGCATCTATCAGGAGGTCTCCATCTCCAAGCTGTTCCGGTGAGGAGCGGCGGCCTCAGGTACTTCTGTGTGTTGATATAGACAGGCAAGGCGGGGAAGGCAACTTTCCCGCCTTGGCTGACGTTGCAAAGGAGTTTTTTCATGCTGATCGGCACAAAATCCGCCGCTGTGGACTGGCTGGTGGTGGGCCTGGGGAACCCCGGCCCCAAATACGAGCACACCCGCCACAATATGGGCTTTCTCACCGTGGACCTGCTGGCGGAGCAGGCGGGCGTGAAGCTGAACAAGGTGAAGTTCAAGTCCGCATATAACATCCTGCGCTTTGCCGGGGCCAAGTGCCTGGTGATGAAGCCCCAGACGTATATGAACCTCTCCGGCGAGGCGGTGCGGGAGGCGGTGCAGTTCTACAAGATCCCCGCCGACCAGGTGCTGGTGATCTACGACGACGTGTCCCTGCCGGTGGGGAAGCTGCGGGTGCGGCCCACCGGCTCCGCCGGCGGCCACAACGGCATCAAGAACATCATCGCCCACCTGGGGACCCAGGACTTTCCCCGGATCAAGATTGGCACCGGCGCGCCGGGAGAGGGGGGCGACATGATCGACTGGGTCATCGGCGTGCCCTCCCAGGCGGAGCGGAAGGTGCTGGTGGAGAGCTTCCAGCGGGCCATCGAGGCGGCGGAGTGTATCATCGAGCATGGATGCCAGAAGGCGATGAATGATTTCAACTGAATAGGGGAGGCCGTCCCATTGGACGGGGAATCCAGCCATGCTGATGGCTGGGCAGATGCGCCCCCCATTGTCGTCGTCGCAAAGTCC
>CAMMCS010000126.1 GCA_946494635.1 uncultured Oscillibacter sp.
AGGCCGCCTTGCTCTTCCCGGCCCCGGAGAGGCCGGAGATGATGAGGATCTCCATATCCCACCGCTCCCTTCTCAGTCGATGATCCTGACCTCCGGCTCCAGCCGGACGCCGGTGGCGTCCAGCACCCGCGCCTGCACCTGCCGGATCAGCTCCCGCAGGTCGGCGCTGGTGGCGCCGCCCCGGTTGACAATAAAGCCCGCGTGCTTCTCGCTGACCTGGGCGCCGCCCACCGTCAGGCCCTTGAGCCCGCACCGGTCGATCAGCGTCCCGGCGAAATAGCCCTCCGGCCGCTTGAAGGTGCTGCCGGCGCTGGGCAGGTCCAGCGGCTGGCTGGCCCTGCGGCGCTCCATCAGCTCCCGCATCTGCCGCCGGATCTCCTCCGGGTTCCCGGGGGCCAGGCGGAACACCGCCCGCAGCACCACCGCGTCGGGCCGGTCCGTCAGGAAGCTCCGGCGGTAGCCGAAGTCCAGGTCCCCGCCGGAGAGGGTCCGGATGCCCTCATCCGGGAAGAGGACAGTGGCCTCCTGCACCACCTGCCGCATCTCCCCGCCGTAGGCGCCGGCATTCATGCACACTGCGCCGCCCACTGTGCCGGGGATGCCGTGGGCAAACTCAAGCCCCGCCAGGCCCTGACGGCAGGCGAAGTCCGCCACCCGGGCCAGAGGGGCGCCGGCCTCCGCCCGCACCTCGCCCGCTGCCTCTCCCGCCTCCACACGGTTCAGGGCAGCGGAGGTGTCGATCACCAGCCGGTCCAGGCCTGCGTCCGGGCACAGCAGGTTGGTGCCGTTGCCGATGACCAGCGGCCGGGCGCCCAGGCGCTCCGCCTCCGCCAGCAGCAGCACCAGCTGTTCCCCCCGCTCCGGAAAGGCCATCCGCCGGGCGGGGCCGCCGACGCGGAAGGAGGTATGAAGGCGCATGGGCTCGTCGTGCGCCATCCGCAGGTCCGGCAGGTAGTCCGCCGCCCAGCGATCCAATTCTGTCCACCAGTCCATTCCAGGACCTCCTTGCCCTGAGATTGCGCCGCTCACAGCTGCTTCCCGCTGCCCATGTCCGCCCGGCGGTCCACCCGCTGGGCCAGCTCCTGGGCGGCGTTGAAGCCATACCGCCGGTGGCGGTTGTTCATGGCCGCCACCTCCACGATACTGGCCAGGTTCCGGCCCGGACGCACGGGAATGGTGACGCAGGGGATCTCCACGCCCATGATCTCAATGTGGTGGTCCTCCAGTCCCAGGCGGTCATAGATCTTGGTCTCGTCCCACTGCTCAAACTGAACCACCAGATCGATCTGGGACTCCTCCATAATGGCGCTCATGCCAAAGAGCTGCCGCACGTCGATGACGCCGATTCCCCGCAGCTCGATGTAGTGGCGGATGACCTCCGGCGCGGTGCCGAAGAGCTGATTGGAGATCCGGCGGATCTCCACCGCGTCGTCCGCCACCAGACGGTGGCCCCGCATGATCAGCTCAATGGCGGACTCACTCTTGCCGATGCCGGAATCGCCTGTGATCATGACGCCCTCGCCGGAGATGTCCAGCAGCACCCCGTGGCGGGTGACGCAGGGCGCCAGAACCCGGTTGAGATATTCGATGGTATGGCTGGTGAAGTCCACCGTGGTCTCCTGGGTGCGCAGCAGCGTCCGCCCGTGGATCTGGGCGCTCTCCAGGCACTCCGGGAAGCAATCCAGCCCACGGGAGATCACCAGGGCTGGGATATCATAGAGGAACAGGTCATCAAAGCACTTGCGCCGCTGCTCCTCCGTCAGGCCCTGGAGATAAGTGACCTCCGCCTTGCCCAGCACCTGGAGCCGGCGGGGATCAAAGTAGTCGTAAAAGCTGTGGAACTGGAGTCCTGGCCGGTTCACATCCGTGATGGTCAGCAGGGCGGTGTCGTAGTCCCTGCCCTGGTTCAGGACCTCCAGGTCAAAGAGCCGCACCAGCTCAGAGATCTTCAGGCCGTGTTCTTTCATGCAATCTTCCCCTTTTCTTCCGGCGCCCGGACCGGCTGCCGGATTCTCCCAGGCCGGGCGGTCCGCCCGGCAGCGTAAAGCAGGTCTCCCGCGCCTGCGGGCAGGCGAACAGGATCGTTGCCTGTATTATATATGATTCTGCCCCTTTTCGCAACACTTTGCCGCCGCTTTCCCCCGCCCCTCTCGCAGCATGAGGCGCAGAGGGCAAAGGCGGGCGCGGGAACGCGTGGGGATTCGTTTGGAATGAGGCGCTGAAAAGCGCGGTGCTCCGCTGCAGGCGGAACCATATGAAGCCGCCCGGCTCCGCCGGACACGAAAATATTCCAACTCCTCATTCCGAATGGATGCAGCTCTTCACTCTTTGAAAAAAGCCTGTGCTTTTTTGAAAATTTTACTTGCATTTTCAAAAGTTTTCTGTTATGATACCAGTTGTGCCTGCAAAGGGCATGGAAGTACGCAACGGCAAGGAGGTGCAACGGATGGCTAAGTGCGAGTTCTGCGATAAGGGCGTTACGTTCGGCATCAAGGTCTCCCACTCTCACCGGCGTTCCAATCGTTCCTGGAAGCCCAATGTGAAGCGTGTGAAGGCGATCGTCGATGGCTCTCCCCGCCATGTGTATGTTTGTACCCGGTGTATGCGTTCCGGCAAGGTCACCAGAGCGGTCTGACATGGACAAAGGAAATCCCGAACCTCCCGGTTCGGGATTTTTTGCTGCATATAACCATTTTGAAAGGAGGCCCCCATGCATCTTCCCATTTCCCCCCTGCGGGACGTTCCCGCGCTGACGGAGGAGGCCGCTGCCTGGTTCAGCGGCCGATGGGGCATCCCTGCGGCGGAGTACCGGGAGAGCATGGAGCGCTGTCTCCGCCGACTGGGCCCCGTCCCCCAGTGGTATGTGGTGCTGGACGGCGGACGCCTCATTGCCGGCGCCGGCGTCATTGAAAACGACTTCCACGACCGGCCGGACCTGTCTCCCAATCTCTGCGCGCTGTTCGTGGAACCGGACCGGCGGGGCCGGGGGATCGCCGGGCAGCTGCTGTCGTTCATCCGCCGGGACCTGGGGGCCATGGGCGTTCCCCAGCTGTACCTGGTGACGGACCACACGTCCTTTTACGAGCGGTACGGCTGGGCCTTCCTGACGATGGTCACCGGAGACGATCAGACGCAGGAGCGGATGTATGCCGCTCCCACCCTGCCGGGCGCAATCCGCCCTTGACTTTCCAGGGGTTTCAGGGGATAATGTACGTTGTAATTTT
This sequence comes from uncultured Oscillibacter sp., assembly GCA_946494635.1. Lineage (GTDB taxonomy): Bacteria > Bacillota > Clostridia > Oscillospirales > Oscillospiraceae > Oscillibacter. The sequence goes on from CAMMCS010000126.1 coordinate 3,225, forward strand.
TTGAAATTTACCCAGTATGGAGGTATTTTCATGGCATTGGATCAGCGTTTTTTCCAGGAGATGGAGGACCGCATCCCCAAGGGGAAGGTCCGCACCCGGTTCGCCCCCTCCCCCACCGGCTATATGCATGTGGGCAACCTGCGGACGGCCCTGTACACCTGGCTCATCGCCCGCCACGCCGGGGGCACCTTCATCCTCCGCATCGAGGACACGGACCAGGGCCGCCTGGTGGAGGGCGCCACGGACGTGATCTACCGCACCATGGCGGAGTGCGGCCTCACCCACGACGAGGGCCCCGACGTGGGCGGCCCCGTGGGCCCCTACATCCAGTCGGAGCGCCGGGACCTGTACCAGCCCTACGCCCACCTGCTGGTGGAGAAGGGCGCCGCCTACTATTGCTTCTGCGAAAAGACGGAGTCCGAGGAGGACAGCGGCGAGTTCGACCGGGCGGATGACCCCTGCCGGGAGCTGGATCCAGCTGAGGCCCGCCGCCGTGTGGAGGCCGGAGAGCCCTACGTTATCCGGCAGAAGATCCCCCACGAGGGCGTCACCACCTTCCACGACGTCACCTTCGGCGACATCACCGTGGAGAACAAGACGTTGGACGACCAGGTGCTCTTAAAGCGGGACGGCCTGCCCACCTACAACTTCGCCAACGTGGTGGACGACCACCTCATGGGCATCACCCATGTGGTCCGGGGCAGCGAATACCTCAGCTCCGCCCCCAAGTACAATCTGCTGTACGAGGCCTTCGGCTGGGACATCCCCACCTACGTCCACTGCTCCCCCGTCATGCGGGACCAGCACAACAAGATGTCCAAGCGCCACGGGGACCCCTCCTATGAGGACCTGAAGGCCCAGGGCTATCTGACGGAGGCCATTTTGAACTATGTGGCCCTGCTGGGCTGGGCCCCCAAGGGCGAGCGCAGCGAGCAGGAGGTCTTCTCCCTGGAGGAGCTGGTGGAGGCCTTCGACATCGCCGGCATCTCCAAGTCACCCGCCATTTTCGACATCGACAAGCTCACCTATTTCAATGCCACCTATCTGCGCGCCATGGCGCCGGAGGCGTTCGCCAAGGTGGCGGTGCCCTATATCCGCCAGGCTGTGAAGACCCCTGCCATCGACGTAAATGCCGTGGCGGCCCTGCTCCAGGCCCGGTGCGAGAAGCTGACGGAGATCCCCGAGAAGGTGGACTTCTTCGACCAGCTGCCCGACTACAGTGTGGACTTCTTCACCAACAAGAAATCCAAGACGAACCCGGAGGTCTCCCGGGCCATGCTGGAGGCTGCCATCCCTGCCCTGGAGGGCATCGGCGACTGGACCCAGGACGCCGTCCACGACACCCTGATCGCCCTGGCGGAGAGCTTGGGCGTAAAGAACGCCACCCTCATGTGGCCGGTGCGGATCGCCGCCGCCGGCAAGCTGGTGACCCCCGGCGGCGCCGTGGAGATCTGCCACATCCTGGGTAAGGATGAGACATTGCGCCGGCTGCGGCTGGGGCTGGACAAGCTCCGGGCATGAGGCGGTTTCTGGCGGCCCAGTTCCTCCCGGTGCTCCGGGCCTGGCGGGACGGGTACGAGGCGGAGGTTCGGCGCTGCGTCATCGCCTTCTTCATCCTGATTTTCCTTGCTTTCGGCGTATGCCTGACGGTGCCGGAGGTCCGGATCGGCTTTTCCGCCTATCTCCGGAATCTCTATCAGGGCATGGACCTGACGGACGAGACCGGTGCCCTTTCTCCCCTGCCGCTGTTTCTCAACAACCTGCGGGCCTGCGGGGTCACCATGCTCTATGGGCTGATTCCCTTTGTACGCCTGCCGGCCCTGGCCCTGGGGCTCAATGCCATGCTGCTGGGTGGTCTCGCCGCCGTCTATGCCGCGGCGGACCGCACTATGCTGCTGTTCGCAGCCGCCCTGCTGCCCCATGGGATTTTCGAGCTGCCGGCAATGATCCTGTCCTTTGCCATGGGTCTCTATGTCTGCGGCCATCTGACCCGTCGGTGCCGCCATGACGGCGCCGCCCTCTCTCTGGGGCAGTGTGCCGCTCTGGCTGCCCGGACGCTGGTATTCCTGGTGCTGCCGCTGCTCATCCTCGCCGCTGTGACAGAGGCGTATGTGACGCCTGTTGTCATAGGCCTGTTCCTCTGAATTTCATTCCACAGAAAGGATGCACTTTCAACTATGAGTAAAACCACCATCCCCTCCGGCTACCGGATGCCCCTGAGCAACAACGAGCTGCAGCGGGCCATCGAGCTGATCCACCAGGAGTTCACCCACAGCCTGGCGGTGCGGCTGAACCTCCACCGGGTCTCCGCCCCCCTGTTCGTGGACGGCAAGACCGGCCTGAACGACGACCTGAACGGCGTGGAGCGCCCCGTCTCTTTCGACATCCCCGACGTGGGCACAGATGGGCAGGTCGTCCACTCCCTGGCTAAGTGGAAGCGCCTGGCCCTGAAGCGGTATGAGTTTCCGGAGGGCACCGGCCTCTACACCAACATGAACGCCATCCGCCGGGACGAGGTGGTGGACAACCTCCACTCCATCTA
>CAMMCS010000127.1 GCA_946494635.1 uncultured Oscillibacter sp.
TTCGTGTACTCCGTCTCCCGGGCCGCCAGATAGCCCACCAGCGGCGCCTCGCCGAAGGGCACATACCGGGCGCCGGCCAGATAGTCCCCCACCGCATCGTCACAGAGCTTTTCAAACTCCGTCAGAGGGCCGCCGGCCAGAGCGTCCGCGCCGGCCTCCGCCGCGGCCCGGAACCGGGTGGCGGCATACAGCTCCCGCAGCCCGGCGCCGCCGCCGGCCGCAGCCTTGGACACCGCCTCCGGAGCAAGGTCTCCCCCCTCCAGCAGCGCACCCTGGAGAAAGTCGGTGCCCTTCCCCATCCGCAGCGTCCGCACCGCCGTCCGCAGGTTCACCGCGTCAATCTGGACCGCCGCGTAGCCCTGAAGGAAGCGGCTTCCCGTCTCCTCCGCCAGCTCCGCCATGTCCCGGTAGCACCAGCGGTCCAGCACCATGTCCCCCAGCTGGGGGTCCCGGGTGGTATCCAGAACCTCCTTCGCCTCCGCCACGGCAGAGGCAAGGGTCTTCGGCAGGTTTTCCAGATCCCGGTCCCGGATGGCCTCCGCCAGTGCGGCGGCGGGAACACGGCCCATATCCATCAGCATCCGGCCCGCCGGAACCCCGACGGCCTCCGCCTTCAGCAGGGCCTTGGCGTTGTGATAGTCATACTTGATTTTGAACAGCTCCAGATACCGTTTGTCCGGCATCCCCTCCGCCAGGTCGGCCATAGTAGCCTCCCGCAGATTGGCAAGGGCGGCGTCCATCTCCTCCGGCCGCTGGGCGTCCAGCGGGGGATACCCGCACTCCTGCAGGAGCTTCGCAGCCTCCTGGCCGGTCTTTGCGTCCAGCAGCTGTTCCATCCGCTCCCGGGTGAGGAGGCCGGTCTCCAGCGCCTTCACCCGGGCGGAGATCACCAGATAATCCGTGTCCCGGATGGCCTTTCGCTTCGCCAAGCCGCCTCCCCCCTTACGTCTCCGGGAACAGCAGCTTTGCCACCGCCCCCGCGGTCTGCTCCCGCTCCGCCCGGATCAGGGCGTCAAAGGCGCAGTTGATCTCAATGCGTCCGTCCCGCAGAATGAAGCCGCCCCGGATGGGCCGGGCCTCCTCCGACACGGTCAGCATGGCCGTACCCTGGGCCAGGGCGCTGACATTGGCCGCCACCTTGTTCAGGAAGCTGGCCACCGCACCGTCGCCCAGGGGCAGCTCCGGTGCTGCGGCTTTGGCCAGCAGCTCGTTGGCACGGGCCACCGCGGCCCGGCCGGCGTCGCCCTGATCCTCCGGAGAGAACATGACCTCCTCCCGTCCGGTGGAGGACGCCCGCACCAGCATGGCGGCCAGCAGCTCCACATACTGCTCCCGCGGCAGGGAGCAGAGCTTCTCCAGCGCCCGCTGATAGGCCCGCTCCACCATCTCCTGCCGGGCGGAGAGCAGCGTCTTCCGGGCCTCCATCTGGGCAGCGCTGATCAGGCGCTCCTCCCGCTCCGCCGCGGCCCGCTGGCTCTTGGCCAGCAGGTCCGCATCCTCAGCCTGGGCCTGGGAGCGGTACCTGTCGGCAATGGCCGCGGCCTGGGCGTTGGCGTCTTGCAGGATACGGTCGATTTCCGCCTGGGTGTCTGCGCCGATCCGCGCCGTGATCTTTTCAATTCCGTTCATCGCGTGTCACCGCCTTTCCGTCGTGATGCCGTTGGACGGCCCTCACAGGGCGTTCATCAGCAGCAGAATGGAGGCCAGCAGGGACAAAATCGCGTAGAATTCCACGATGACGCAGAGGATGATGCCCTTGGACCAGTCGTTGGGCTGCTTGGCCGCGATGGTGATGGAGGCTGCCGCTACCCGGCCCTGATAGATGGCGGAGCGATAGCCGCCGATGGCCATGGGCAGGCAGGACACAGCGATGGTCAGTCCCTGGGTCACAGTCAGGGGCTGGATGCCGCCGGAGAATGCGCCCATGACGTTCAGTGCGAAGAACCAGATAACCAGGCCGTACAGACCCTGGGTACCGGGGATGACCTGCAGGATCAGGCACTTGGAGAAATGCTCCGGCGCGGTGGACAGCAGGCCCGCGGCGGCCTCACCCGCCAGGCCCGTGCCCCGGGCGGAACCTACGCAGCAGAGGCCGACCGCCAGCGCGGCGCCCAGGAAAGCAAGGCCGATGCCTCCGAATTGTTCCAGAAAAGCAGACATGTCAGTTCTCCTCCTTAATATCCACATAGTTTGTCTGATATGCGATAGGGCGGAAGGGCCTTCCGCCGCTCTCATAGAACCGGTTGAAAAATTCCAGGCACTGGAGCCGCAGATCGTGGACGTAGCAGCCCAGCAGGTTCAGCGCGAAGTTCAGGGCATTGCCCAGCGCGGAGACAATCACAAAGGCGATCACATTGCCGGTCACTGCCCCCAGCTGGTTGAAAACACTGGCGATGATGCTGCCGGACAGCATCAGGGCCATCAGCCGGGAGTAGGACATGATGTCGCTGAAATAGCCGGTGACGCCGTTGTACACCGCGCCGAATACCGACGTGACCTTTCCGAAGCCCTTTGCGTTCCGGCCGGAGCCGATTACCAGCATCAAAATGCCAAGGATCAGCACCACCGGGTACCCGGCCACATTGCCGGCGCCCAGCACCGCCAGTCCGCCCCCCAGGAAGATCACCCACCAGGTGCCCTCTTCCCAGATGCCGTCGGCCAGGTGGCCGTCCCGCGCCTTCTTTACGAAGCTGATGACCATACCGGTCAAGATCTGGATAAACCCCAGCACCAGGGAGCCAATCAGGATCGCCATGGTGTCCGTCAGCGGGGTAAACAGATACGGCAGGGCGAAGGTGCTCTCCGGGTTGATGAGCTTCGCCAGCTGGCTGAGGAAGTCCCCGAAAAAGCCGCCGGTGAGCGCCCCCATCGCAAAGGTACTGATGCCGCAGAGCACCAGCAGGCCGCCCATGTAGTCCATGGTCCCACGGACCTTCTTCTTCCACAGGAACAGGCCCATGGCCAGCATCAGAAGGCCGTAGCCCATGTCCGCCATCATGATGCCGTAAAACAGGATGAAAAACGGCGCCATCAGGGGGTTGGGATCCAGGCTGCCATAGACCGGCAGGGCGTACATGTCCGTCACCATGTTCAGCGGGCGGGAGAACCAGTTGTTCCGCAGCCGGACAGGTACCTCCGGGTATTCGTCCGCCTCCGGATCCTTTGCCTCCCAGGCACAGCCCAGCCGATCCAGGGCCGCGCGCACCGCCTCGATCCGGTCTGCCGGCGCCCACCCCTCGAAGAAGAGGATGGTGCCGTCAGTCAGCAGATTTTCATTTCCCGCCTCCAGAGCGGCGTCGGACCGCAGCCGGTCCGCATAGAGCCGCAGGGTATCCCAGTCCGCCCCGGTGGCCTTCAGCTGGGCGGCGGTGGCCTCCTGCTGCGTCCGGTTTTCCGTCAGCTGCGTCTCCAGCCGCCGGAGATTTTCTGCCGGGGTGCCGGTGAGCCCCTGAAAGGCCGTCACGCTGAAGCCATAGGGCCGCAGGGCCTCCAGAGCGTTCTCCTCCTCCGCCCGGTGGCAGATCAGCAGACAGTACCGCTGCTGCTTGTCCCCGGAGATCTCCAACAGCTCGGCGGCAGCATCCCCCAGGAACTGCCGCATGGTTCCAAGGTCCGCGGCGGCGGGACAGACCCCCGGCAGGAACGCCGCATGGGCGGTGCCCGTCAGCTCCAGAGGCATATCCAGTCCCTTCCAGGGCGTCAGGGACGCCAGCTTTGCCAGCAGCCGCCCCTCCTCTGCCTGCAGCTGGGAGAGTGCCTGCACCAGCTCTGACACCCGGCTGCTGGCGGCCTTGGCGCGGCACGCCGCCTCACTGCTGAGAAATTCTGTCTGGGTCACCGCCCGACGCTGGGGGAACAGCCCCTCCCGCACGTCGGCGTACTTCTTGACCGCCGCCAGGGCGGTGTTCACATCCGTCAGGGCGGCCCTGGTTTCCGCCAGGCGGGAGCTCTCCCGCTCCAGCAGGCCGGACCAGTCCTCCCCAGCGCTCTCCGGCTCCCGGATCTCCACGCACCCCAGCCGCTGGAGCTGCCGCAGCAGCTCCTCCCGGTGGGCGGCCATGGCGATCACCCGGAGCTTTTTCATCTTGACAATGGCCATATCAGTCTCTCACGACCCTTCCGACGATGAGCTCCGCGGCCGCGTCCAGGTTTTCCTCCGCCGTCAGGCGCAGGGCCTCAGCCTCCGCCTGCGCAGCGCGGGCGATCTCCTCCGCCCTGGCGGCGGCGCTTGCCTCCGCCCCACGGAGCAATTCCCGCCCTCTGTCCGCGGCAGCCTCTCTTGTTTGCTGCAAGAGCGCAAGACCATCCCTCTGGGCGTCGGCGATGATCTGTTTCGCCTGCGCTTCCGCGGCTGTCCTGCGCTCTTTGTTTTCAGCTTCCACTCGTGTGATGCTTTCAATGACTTCCAATGGCACTCCCATTCACCTTCTCTCCCGTCGATATTCTCTCCTTAAGCCTGCAAGTTTTCTTCCGGAGTCAGTCCGTCCTCCGGCGGACCAGCCGGGCCTGCGCGGACGGCCCTTCCCGCCGCACAAGGGGCCACTGCCCCGATCCTTGATATTTTTTAGTATAGGTCTCCGCCACTGCCTTTGCAAGGAAAAATTACACAGAAGTTAAGATTTCTTGGTTTTGCATAAATTCTCTATAAATTTTTCTATAAATGCAACTATGCATCCATTTGCAGCTGATTTTTCTGGAAAAACTAATAAAAACGATAATTTTTTAACGACTTTTCGGATAGGCGGTGCGGGCATCCCGCTCCTGCCTACTGTTCCATGGATCAGCGGATTCTATTCGCACAGCAGCTCCGCCGGCGGCGCATGGATCTTTTGGATAAAGAGAAGGCCGGGGACACCCGGCGCTTCCTTATGATTTCCCCTCTGCCTCCCGATCCAATAGGGCGGTCAGCTGCTCCAGCTCCGCTCCAGGCTGATCCATGGCCCTCGGAAGCTGGGTCAGGGCGACCTCCATCTTCCGCAGCTCCGCAGTCATATAATCCGCAGAGGCGCTGAAGGCAGCCATCAGGGCCGTGTATTGGGACCGGAACGCCTCTGTGGTTTTCCGCAGCTTGGCAGCAGTGGTGGACTCCAGCTCCGCCGCCCGCTTGTGGGATTCGCACTCGATGTCGCCCACCCGGTCCCGGAACTGGGCATAGGCCTCAGCCTCGGGCCGCAGGCGCTCCAGCTGGGCGGAGAGGCGGTCCGCCTCTTCCCGGGCGCCCTCCAGCGCCTGCCGCCGGGTGCGCTCTCCGTCCAGCTCCGTCTGGGCGCGCTCCAGCCGGGAGGATTCGTCCTCCAGCCGCTCCTGCAGCTGCCGGACCTGCTCCCGGAGCGCCTCCCCCTCAGCCCGCAGGGCCTCGTTCTCCTGGCGGAGCTTCTCCTGGGCATCTGCCGCCTCCTTGGCGGACTGCTCAATATAGCGGATCACGTCCTGCTTGTCGAATCCGCCGAAAGCGACGCTTTTAAAGGCGCTGTTATCCATATCCCATACTCTCTTTCCATGTTTGATATGGTTTTACTTTAGCACAGAACCCCCTCATTGACAAGGGTTTCAAAATTATCTGAAAAAATTCAAAAAAACACTTGCAATCTTTACCGCCCCGTGCTATTATAAATAAGCTGTCCGGTAGGACATGCGCCCTTAGCTCAGCTGGATAGAGCGTCTGGCTACGGACCAGAAGGCCGGGGGTTCGAATCCCTCAGGGCGTACCA
>CAMMCS010000128.1 GCA_946494635.1 uncultured Oscillibacter sp.
CTGACGGAGATCCGGGACCTGCTGAAGGAGAGGACGTAAATGGAACAGCGCCTGCGCTCCGGGCTGACAGCCCTGGGCCTTTCCCCAGAGGGCATCCCCTCCCTGCTCCGGTACGGGGATCTGCTGGTGGAGACCAACAAAGTGATGAACCTCACCGCCATCACGGATCCGGAGGAGATCGCATCCCTTCATTTCCTGGACTCCGCCGCCCTGCTGACCCTGGAGGACTTCCGGGGCAAATCGGTGATCGACGTGGGGACCGGCGCCGGCTTCCCCGGCCTGCCGCTGCGGATCCTCGAGCCCACCATCCGCCTGACGCTGCTGGATTCCCTGGGCAAGCGCATCCAGTTCCTGGAAACGGTCTGTCAGGACCTGGGCCTGGCGGACGTGGCCTGCGTCCACGGCCGGGCGGAGGAGTTTGCGGCGGAACACCGGGAGGCCTTCGACCTCGTCACCTCCAGGGCGGTGGCCAATCTGCAGACGCTCTCGGAGCTGTGCCTGCCTCTGACGCGGGTGGGCGGACGGTTCCTGGCCATGAAAGCCGTGGATTCCGACGGGGAACTGGCCTCTGCCCAGCGTGCCATTGCGCTCCTGGGCGGTCGTGTGGCAGCGGTCCGGGACTACGCAATTCCCGGCACCGAGGTGTGCCACCGGCTGATCTCCATTGAAAAATTCAAAAAAACTCCGGAAAAATACCCAAGAACATTTGCAAAAATCAAAAAGAATCCCTTATAATACTCTTATGAGCTGCTGAGAGAGGAGGCGCCGTCCCGATGGATCATCATGGCCAATGCATCGCGGTGGTATCCGGCAAGGGCGGCACGGGAAAGACCTCCTTCACGGCGGGGGTCGGCGCGGCCCTGGCTCTGCAGGGCCGGCGGGTGCTGTGCCTGGACTGCGATGTGGGCCTGCGGAATCTGGATCTGGCTCTGGGTCTTACAGACCGGGCGCTGATGGACTTTTCCGACGTGGCCCAGGGCCGCTGCGGCCTGGAGCTGGCTGTGGTGGAGCATCCCCTGGTACCAGGCCTCTCCCTGCTGACCGCTCCCGCCCGCCTGCGGGGCCGACCGGTGACGGAGACCCAGATGGCAGATCTTCTGCGGGAGGTCCGCAAGCGATTCGACTACTGCCTGCTGGACGCCCCGGCGGGCCTGGGAGAGGGGTTCCGCCTGGCGGTCTGCGCCGCCGACCGCTGCGTGGTGGTCACCACGGCAGACGCCTCCTCCCTGCGGGACGCCCAGCACACAGTGATGGAGCTGGACCGGTTTCCTGTTGGTTCCCTGCATCTGGTGGTGAATCGGGTGCGGAAAAAAATGCTGCGCCACATGCACGCCACCATCGACGATGCCATTGACCGGGCCGGGCTGCCCCTGCTGGGGGTGGTTCCCGAGGATGACGCCCTGCCCCTGTGCATGAACCGGGGGCTGCCCATCCTGCAGGCGGACGCGCCCAGTGCGGCCGCCGCTTACCGCAACATCGCAAGACGCCTCCAGGGGGAACGGGTTCCCCTGCTGCGGATCAGATAGAGAAAGGAGCTTTTCATGAACATCGCTCTCATGGCCCACGACAACAAGAAGGAGCTGATGGTGCAGTTCTGCACCGCCTACGCCGGCATCCTCTCCCGGCACAGCATCTATGCCACCAACGCCACCGGCCACATGGTGGCCGACGCCACCGGCCTGAACGTCCACTGCTTTTTATCCTACACCCACGGCGGCAGCCAGCAGATCGGCGCCCGGATCGCCTACAACGAGTTCGACCTGGTGCTTTTCTTCAACGACCCCAGCAATGAGGCCATGGCCGGGGACGTGGCCTATATCTCCCGGCTGTGCGACCAGAACAACATTCCCTTTGCCAGCAACATTGCCACAGCGGAAATGCTGGTGCTGGGCCTGGCCCGGGGCGATCTGGACTGGCGGTGCATCGTCAACCCCTCCAACCGTCCCATCGCTTGACAAATCCCGGCAAAGCGCATACAATCACACCGGTACCGCGCGGATGCCGCAGCAGTACTTCGATCGCCGGCCCCACAGAGAGGGGCGCACCGCTGAGAGCGGCCCGGCCGGCCCGGAGGAAGGACAGCGGCGGAGCGGGGGCGGAGACGCCCACGGCACCCTCCCCGTGCCAGAGGAGGCAAAAGGAGGCCCCTTGGGCCTTGAATTTGGGTGGCACCACGAAGCGGATCCGCTCTCGTCCCAAAGCCTGGGGGACGGGAGCGTTCATTTTTCGCCCCTGAAAAAGGAGGATCTCCGTGAAAAAGAACCTGTTCCGCGGGCTGATCATCTTGGAAACGCTTGCCCTGTTGGCGTCCATCACCCTGCTGTTCTTTGTCTATATGTTCAGATGGCATCGCTCGCCCCGGTTGGAGGAAACCTCCCCGGACGGCGCATACCAGCTGGAGATCCTGAATGTGGGGTCGACGGTCCCCTTCACCCCGCAAAAGATCGAAGTCGTTCTCTTCCAGATCCAGAGCCGCTTCTACCGGACCGAATTTCGGACACAAATCGTGGACGACGGAGGCCCCGGACAGATTGAGACCCTCTGGCTGGATGACAGTGTCCGTCTCACCTTCTCCGGCCAGGAGCAGTCCCCTTCCGTCTATATTCTCCCATTTCCATCCGCAGAATAGCGGCTGTGGACGACCTCTCTCTTTTCCAATCTGACCATTCCCGGGCAGCAGCCCGCATCCCACCAAAAAGGAGTTTTGATGATGGCTAAAATGGCCCCCCGGACGTTGTCCGGCTTTATGGAGCTGCTGGCCCCGGAGAAAGCTCCGCTTTCCCCGGGGACCCCGTGATTTGACTCAAATCGTCCGAAGTGAATTCGGCCGATTTCAAGGTTTCCGCCTGCGGCAGAAACGCTTGGACGCCGCACTTGCGGCGTATTCCGGGCAGCAGCCCGCATCCCACCTAAAAGGAGTTTTGATGATGGCTAAAATGACCCCCCGGACGTTGTCCGGCTTTATGGAGCTGCTGCCCGGACCGCAGCAGCAGATGGAGCGGATCATGGAGATCCTGCGCCGCACCTATTCCCTCTACGGCTTCACCCCCCTGGACACCCCCGTCATCGAGTCCAGCGAGGTGCTGCTGGCCAAGGGCGGCGGCGAGACGGAGAAGCAGATCTACCGCTTCCAGAAGGGGGACGCGGACCTGGCCCTCCGGTTCGACCTGACGGTCCCCCTGGCCAAGTATGTGGCCCTCCACTACAACGATCTCACCTTCCCCTTCCGCCGGTACCAGATCGGCAAGGTGTACCGGGGCGAGCGGGCCCAGCGGGGCCGGTTCCGGGAGTTCTACCAGGCGGACATCGACATCATCGGGGACGGCAAGCTCTCCATCATCAACGAGGCGGAGATCCCCGCCATCATCTACAAGACCTTCTCCGCCCTGGGCCTCAAGCGGTTCCAGATCCGGGTGAACAACCGGAAGATCCTGAACGGCTTCTATGCCATGCTGGGCCTGACGGAGAAGTCCGGCGACATCATGCGCACGGTAGACAAGCTGGACAAGATCGGGTCGGAGAAGGTGAAGGCCATCCTCACCGGCGACTTCGCCGTGACAGAGGCCGACGCCGATGAGATCCTGAAGTTCATTGCCATCTCCGGCGGGAACGACGCCGTCCTCTCTGCCCTGGAGGGCTACCGGGGCCGGAACGGGATATTCGACCAGGGCCTGGAGGAACTGAACACCGTGGTCCGGTACCTGACGGACTTCGGCGTTCCGGCGGAGAATTTCGCGGTGGATCTCACCATCGCCCGGGGCCTGGACTACTACACCGGTACCGTCTACGAGACCACCCTGCTGGATCACCCGGAGATCGGCTCCGTCTGCTCCGGCGGCCGGTACGACAACCTGGCGGAGTACTACACGGACCGCCAGCTCCCCGGAGCCGGCATCTCCATCGGCCTGACCCGGCTCTTCTATGTGCTGGGAGAGCAGGGCATGCTGAACCCGGACCTGCCCACCGCCCCGGCGGACGTGCTGATCCTGCCCATGACCGAGGACCTGTCCCCCGCCATCTCCCTGGCCACGCTGCTGCGGGAGAACGGCATCCGCACCCAGCTCCACTGCGAGGAGAAGAAGTTCAAGCAGAAAATCTCCTACGCCGACAAACTGGGCATCCCCTATGTGATCTTCCTGGGGGAGGACGAGATCAGCGCCGGCGTGGTGGCCTGCAAGGACATGGCCACCGGCGAGCAGACGAAGCTGGAGCCCGCCGCCACCGTCTACCGCATCAAGGCCGGCCTGGCGGAGCGGGAAAAGGGCACCGTTATCCGGGAATAAAGAAAACAAATAGGAATCAAATCTTCAAAATATACAGTTAGGAGTTGATTTCTTATGACTAAGCGCCGTTTCTCCGCCCTGCTTCTGACGCTGGCCCTGTTCCTCTGCTCCCTGCCCGCCGCGGCGGCGGAGGGCGATGACTGGCTGGTGCCCAAAATCCGGGAGGCCCCGTCCTTTACGGACATGGATGGCATCTGGTGTGAGGATGCCGTGGATACGGTCTGCGAGGCCGGGCTGATGCGGGGCCGAGCCGACGGCAGCTTCAACCCCTCCGGCGAGCTGACAGGGGCCCACATCGTCACCATCTGCGCCCGGCTGTACGGCCTGCTCACCGGCGGGGACGGCGTGCTGCCGGAGCCGGCAGAGGGTCAGAGCTGGTACGACCCAGCCTACGCCTCCCTGTCCCAGGCCCTGGACCGCATGGGCGCTGCAGGCAGCACCCCCACCGCCCTTCACGCCCAAACCCTGGACCTGCTGGAGGATATTCCCGCCGCCGACCCTGTCCAGCGGCAGGCCTTTGTCTCCCTGCTGGTTGAGACGCTCCAGACGGCAGACGTCACCCTGCCCTCCATCAACCAGATCACGGTGGTGCCGGACTTCAGGAGCCCCGGCGTGCTGTCCCTTTACAACGCCGGCATCCTCACCGGCTCTGACCAATACGGTTCCTTTGGAGGCGGAGAACTGCTGAATCGCGGCCAGGCAGCAGCTATTTTAGCCCGCCTTGTGGATCCCGCCCAGCGGGTGACCTTTACCCCCGCCCCCTTTGACCTGTGCGCCGACGTGCTGGGGCTGGAGGCAGACTCCCAGGCCATCTCCATCGAATATGACGGCATCGCTGCGGAGCTGTCGGCGGACATTGTGGCCCCGGCTCTCTGCGAACAGCTGGAGAGGCAGTACAACCGCATGCTGGTGGATGGCCCCGATGCCAATGATCTGGACCTGGTGCTCCGGGACACCATCGCCTCCCTGAAAGAGGATGTGGCCATTTCCCGCCTGGCGGCCCAGCTGGGCGTCACCGTGACAGACGAGGAACTGGAGGAAACCTACGGCCCCGTCGTCTCCGGCTACCGGGGCATGACCGCCGCGGCCCAGCAGTGGGAAAACACCTGCGCCCTGCTGTATGACAAACTGCTGGATGCCCATATCGAGGAATACGGTACGGACACCATGGGCCCCAATCCCCATATGATCCCTTGGGGGCAGGAAGTTTTAGACGGCGATTTGTCGGATATGACGGATCAGATGACGTCCCTGATTGCCCCGGAAATTCAAAACCTGGATCTGGCCGCCGCCCAGGCCCGGCTGGTAAACTCCCCGGTCTATGGCATGTGAACTGCCGCATCGAACTACAAATAGCAATTTTTGAACAAAATTATACGAAAAGGAATGTAACAGTATGACACAGAACCGTACCCATACCTGCGGGG
>CAMMCS010000129.1 GCA_946494635.1 uncultured Oscillibacter sp.
CCGCCGCACGCCAGGTGTCCAGCCCCGGCGGCAGCGGGTCCGCCAGGTCCGAGCGAAAGAGATTCGCCGCACAGACGAAGGGGCCCGCCGGGCCGGGCCGCTCCACCCGCACCCCCTCCGGACCGCACTCCGCCACGGCGATGTTCCCGGCCTTATCCGCCAGCGTCAGCGTCTGGCAGGAGGCCAGGGGCAGTTCCCGGAGACGGTCCAGGGCCTCCTCCACGCTGGCGCAGGTCTCCGCCAGCAGCCGCAGGGCCATGCCGGCGTTCAGGCCCGGCCGGGGCCGGGGCGTGTAGACGGAGGTGAGGCCGATGGCCAGTCCCCGGGCGTTGACGGCGTCCTCCATCTGCACAAATGAGGTGGTGTTCCCCGCAAAGGGGATGGCCCCGCCGGAAAACTGGTACGCCGCATGGGTGTTATGCGATTCCAGCGCCGTCAGAAAGTCGCTGTTCCGGCCGAAGAACACCCCGTTCCCGTTGGACACCGCCAGGCAGGAACAGCCGCAGGCGGGCGGCAGGGCGTAGGTGGTGAAGAGGGCCGTCTCCAGGTCCTCCCGGGGGCAGCCCTGCCCCGCCGCCAGGCCCGCCAGCTCCTCCAGGGCGGCGGGGAAATGGCGGGCGTACGCCGGGCGGCAGGCGGCGGCAAAGGCCCGCCGCTCCGCCGTCAGGGAAAAGGGCACATGGTCCAGCAGGCGCAGACCGCGCTCCGCCAGCCGGGTGCCCCACTGAAAGCCCATCTCCCGGTGGGTGCCCCGCAGGTTCAAATGATTCATATTCGTCCGCTCCTTCCAATGCAGTCAGGAGCCGCCGGCAGCTCTGCCCCTACCATAGAACAATAAAAAAATATTGTCAAGAGCGAATCTTATCTCCCTTTTCCCGCGTGTTTTAAATGAAAATAATTTCTTTTTCCAGATCCGCAACCAACCGTTGACACCGGGGAAACCCGCCGGTGGTTGCGCATTGCCCCCATCTCTGGTATGGTAAAGGCAGCAAAGGAGTGGATCGTATGCAGGAGCAGACCCTGGGCCGCCGCATCCAGGAGGGGCGGAAGGCCGCCGGGCTCTCCCAGGAGTCCCTGGGGGAGCGGCTGGGCGTCAGCCGCCAGGCGGTCAGCAAATGGGAGGCAGATACCAGCGTGCCGGAGCTGGAGAACCTGATCGCCATGAGCCGGATCTTCGGCGTCACCATCGGCGCCCTGCTGGGGGTGGAGCCGGCGGCGGAAGAACCAGCCGAGGAAGAGGCCCCGGAGGCCTCCGGCGAAGAGGCGGAAGAGCTGTCCGGCCGGGAGCTGGCGGCGGTGGAGGCCATCGTGCAGAAGTATCTGGAGGCGGCCCAGTCCGCTCAGAAGCCCAGGTGGAGCCGGCGGAAAAAGCTCGCCGCGGGGGCCGGGGCCTGTGCCGCCGGGCTGCTGATCGTCCTGGTTCTGAATGGCATCTTCTCCTCTCTGGGGCGCCGGCTGGACCAGGTTCAGGACCAGGTAAACTACGTTCAGAGCAGCGTCAGCGGCCAGATCGGGGCTCTCACCGGCCAGCTCTCCGGCCTGCTGGAGGAGCAGAACAGCCTTATCAGCGACTATACCATCCAGATTCAGGACTATGATCTGGAGAAAGCGGTGTGGTATCTCACTGCCAGTGTGACGCCCAAGGCGTATACGGCGGGCACCGTGACCACCTTCACCGCCCGGGCCAACACCGGCGCGACCGCCTCAGCGGAGGCCCAAAACAACGGCGGTGTCTTTACGGCGGGAAACTGGGCTGTGCCCATGGGAGAGGCCGGTGCGGGCGGTGCGGAGGTCCTCATCTCCGTGGCCTTTTCTGACGAAAGCGGCACCATCCGGACCCAGACGCTGGAGACGCTGTACGACGACCTGTCCGCCTACCGGCTGGACGTGGACGGTTTCTGGAACGAAGACTGGGAGAACGGCGCGATCTCCTTCGGCTCCCTGGATTTGAAGATCGACAACGCCACCGGCATCCCCGTGGAACTGACGGACGCGGAGCTGGCCCTCTTTTACAACGGCGAGGCGGAGCCGGTGTGGTCCGCGCCTCTGGACGCCGCCGTGAACCTGTGGGAGGAGCAGGGCTATGTGCAGATGTTCTCCCCGGCGGGGCCGGAGGACCCGGTCCCCGTGGAAAACGGCCAGTCCCTGGTGGCGGCCATCCACATCACCGACGACCACGGCCAGGATTTCTGGTACCTGCTGGGCGGCTGGCGGAACAGCGGCGGCATGCTGTACGGCGACCACCCCGGCAGCCTCAACGGGCAGTATGCGGACTGGCGGCCCGGCGATCCCGTCCAGGTGTGGGAGGGCTGAAGCAAAACATAGCCCCGGAGCTTTGACGCTCCGGGGCTGTGTTATTCTGTTTACTTCATCAGCTCGTACATGACGGCCTTGATGGTGTGCATCCGGTTCTCCGCCTCGTCAAAGACGATGGAGGCCGGGGACTCGAACACCTCGTCGGTGACCTCCATGGCCTCCCGGCCGAACTTCTCGCCCATCTCACGGCCCACCTTGGTCTTGTGGTCGTGGTAGGCGGGCAGGCAGTGCATGAACCTGCACTGAGGGCCGGCGTTGTCCATCAGTTCCTGCGTCACCTGGTAGGGGGCCAGGGCCTCGATGCGCTCCTGCCAGACCTCCACAGGCTCGCCCATGGATACCCACACGTCGGTGTACAGTATATCGGCGCCACGGGTGGCCGCCATGGGGTCCTCGATGAACTCCAACACGGCGCCGGTCTCGGCGGCAATGGCCCGGCAGGTGCCGATCAGCTTCTGATCCGGCATGTACGCCTTGGGCGCGCAGGCCACGAAGTGCATGCCCATCTTGGCGCAGCCCACCATCAGGCTGTTGCCCATGTTGAACCGGGCGTCCCCCAGGTACACCAGCTTGATGCCCTTCAGCTTCCCGAAGTGCTCCTGGATGGTGAGGAAGTCCGCCAAGATCTGGGTGGGGTGGAACTCGTTGGTGAGGCCGTTGAACACCGGCACCCCGGCGTACTTGGCCAGCTCCTCCACAATCTCCTGGCCGAAGCCGCGGTACTCGATGCCGTCGTACATCCGGCCCAGCACCCGGGCGGTGTCGGCGATGGACTCCTTCACGCCGATCTGGCTGCCGGTGGGGCCCAGGTAGGTGGAGCCCATCCCCAGGTCCTGGCAGGCCACCTCAAAGGCGCACCGGGTCCGGGTGGAGGTCTTTTCAAAGATCAGCGCCACGTTCTTCCCCTCCAGATACCGGTGGGGGACGCCGGCCTTCTTCTTGGCCTTCAGGTCGGCGGCGGTGTCAAGAAACTGCTGGATCTCCGCGGGCGTGAAGTCCAGGAGCTTCAAAAAATGGGTGTGGTTTTCCATAACAGGCTCTTCCTTTCTTGCTTTCAAGCGTTCCGTAAAGAGTGGAGAGTTAAGAGTGTAGAGTGGAGATGATGTGTCCGGCAGAGCCGGACGAATCAAAATCATTCCGCCTTCGGCGGAATTCCATATCTTCACTCTCCACTCTCTACTCTTCACTCTTCTTTATCCCAGCGTCTCCTTCATAATCGCCACGCCCTTGTCCATCTCCTCCTTGGAGATCACGAGAGGCGGCAGGAGCCGCATGCCCGGTCCGGCGGTCAGCACCAGCAGGCCGTTTGCGATCAGCTTGCCGGCGATCTCCTTGTTGGTGAAGCCGTCCTGCACGGCAATGCCGATCATGAGCCCCAGTCCCCGGGTGGCGCCGAAGCAGGGCAGGTCCAGGGCCTCGATCTGGCCGCGCAGGTAGGTGCCCTTGTTCTGGACGTCCTTCAGGAAAGCGTCACTCAGCGTCTCCTGCACCACCAGTCCCGCGGCGGCGCACACAGGGTTCGCGCCGAAGGTGGTGGCATGGGTGCCGGGCCCCAGCACGTCCCGGCACCTCTCATTGGCCAGGATGCCGCTCATGGGCAGCCCCCCGGCGATTCCCTTGGCAAAGGACACCACGTCCGGCAAAATGCCGTACTGCTGGAAGGCGAAGAGGCTGCCGGTCCGGCCCACGCCGGTCTGGACCTCGTCCACCAGCAGCAGCCAGTCTCGTTCGGCGCAGAGCTTCGCCACGGCGTGGACGTAGTCCTGATCCAGAGGCAGCACGCCGCCCTCCCCCTGCACCAGCTCCACCATGACGGCGCAGACGTCGTCCCCCGCCGCAGCCTCCAGGGAGGCGAGGTCGTTGGCGTCCGCGTACCGGAACCCCTCGGTGAAGGGGAAGAAGTAGTTGTGGAACACCTCCTGGCCGGTGGCGGTCAGGGTGGTGATGGTACGGCCGTGGAAGGAGTTGTTCAGGGTGACGATGGTGGCCCGGCCCTGGCCGTACTTGTCGAAGCTGTACTTTCTCGCCAGCTTGATCATGCCCTCGTTGGCCTCGCCGCCGCCGTTGGCAAAGAAGGCGCAGCTCATGCCGGTGCGCTTGCAGAGGGTCTCTGCCAGCCGGGCAGGGGGCTCCGTGTAGAAGAGGTTGGAGGTGTGCCCCACCTTTCCGGCCTGCTTGGCGATGGCTTCCGCCCAGGGCTGGCAGCCGTATCCCAGGCAGCTGACGCCGATGCCGCTGGCAAAATCCACATAGGCGTTCCCCTCCGGGTCGTAGAGGGTGGCGCCCTCCCCGTGATCCACAGCCACCGGGAAGCGGCCGTAGGTGTGCATGATGTACTGGTCTGTCAGGGCCTTGATCTCCTGGCTGGTCATGAATTCATTCCTCCTTTTTCAGCATGGTGCCGATCCCGCGGTCTGAGAGCAGCTCGATCAAAATAGAGTGGGGGATGCGGCCGTCCAGGATGTGGACCCGCTCCACACCGCCGGCAATGGCGTCCACACAGCACTCCATCTTGGGGATCATGCCGCCGGAGATAATTCCCTGGGCGATCAAGCCCGGCACCTCACAGGTGCGGACGACATGGATCAGCGTCTCCTCGTCCCTGGGGTCCCGCAGGAGGCCCCGCACATCTGTCAGCAGGATCAGCTTTTCCGCGTGAAGGGCCTCCGCCAGTTTCGCGGCGGCGGTATCCGCATTGATGTTGTAGGCGGTGTCCGCGTCTACACCCTGAGCCACGGTGGACACCACCGGGATGTAGCCGTTGGTCAGGGCATTTTCCACCGGCTCCGGGTTCACGTCCGTAATCCTTCCCACCAGGCCGTACTTCTCGTCCAGCTGCTCCGCCTGGAACATCTGCCCGTCCATGCCGCACAGGCCGATGGCCTGGCCCCCCAGGCGGTTCAGCTGGGCCACCAGATTTTTGTTGACCTTGCCGCAGAGAACCGACTGCACCACATCCATGGTTACCTCGTCGGTGTAGCGCAGGCCGTCCACAAAACGGCTCTGGTGGCCGATTTTCTTCAGCATCTCGCTGATCTCCGGCCCGCCGCCGTGAACCACCACCACCCGGATGCCCACCAGGCTCAGCAGGATGATATCGCTCATGACGGCCCTTCGCAGCTCATCGGAAACCATAGCGTTTCCGCCGTATTTTACCACGATGGTCTTGCCGGTGAATTTCTGAATGTAAGGCAGGGCCTCTACCAGGGTCTGGGCCTGCTGTGCGTGGGAGGACATTCTACATCAACTCTTTTCTTGAAAATCGGCTGCCGCCGGAGGGGTGTTGGGGTGCGTCCCATTGGACGCGGGAAATCGCCGAAGCGCCGCCAGCGGCGGATGA
>CAMMCS010000130.1 GCA_946494635.1 uncultured Oscillibacter sp.
CGATGCCGTCCACCTGCTTGCTGCCGCCGTAGCGGGACCCCAGGCCCGCCGCCATAATGACCAGTGAGATTTTCATTCGATTCTCTCCTAATGTTTTTGAAAATTTGCGTCCGACCGCGCAACCGTATTTGCTGCCTTTACCATACCCTATTTCCCGGATTTTTGCAACCGGTCTTGACTTTTTTCTGTCTCCGTCTATAATATGAAAACGATAATCATTTTCATATTAAGGAGGCATACCATGCCATACAGCACCAAGCAGCATCAGGCGGTGCTCCGCTGCCTGGAGCAGCGGGGCGAGAACGCCTGCACCGCCGCGGAGCTGGCGGAGGATCTGCGCCGGGCAGGCTGCCCGGTGGGCCTGGCCACCATCTACCGCCAGCTGGAAAAGCTGGAGACGGCCGGCGTTGTGCACAAGGTCAGCGGCGAGGAGGGGGCCCTGTACCAGTACTGCGGCCACCAGGCCCAGGGCCACCGGGACTGCTTTCTCTTAAAGTGCGAGCGGTGCGGCCGCATCCGCCATGTGGACTGCACCCAGCTCCAGGCCCTGTACGACCATCTGGAGCGGGAGCACCATTTCCGCATCAACCCCCGGGGGACCCTGCTCTCCGGGGTGTGCGACGTCTGTGCCGGAGAGGAGGGGACGCACCATGGAGACCGGTGAGCTGATCGCCTGCCGGGACGTGTCCCTGGGCTATGAGGGGCAGAGCGTCCTGACCCACCTGGACCTCACCATCCGGGCGGGGGACTACCTGTGCATCGTGGGGGACAATGGCTCCGGCAAGTCCACCCTGCTGCGGGGCCTGCTGGGGCTGCTGACGCCCCAGAACGGGGAGATCCTCCGGGCGCCGGAGCTGCGGCGGGGCGCCATCGGATATCTGCCCCAGCAGACCCGGGCCCAGCGGGACTTCCCCGCCACGGTGTACGAGGTGGTCCTCTCCGGCTGTCTGAACCAGAAGGGGCTGCGGTTCTTCTACACCGCCGCCCAAAAGTCCGCGGCATTGATGAATATGGGCAAGCTGGGGGTTCTGGAGCTGAAGGATCAGAGCTACCGGGATCTCTCCGGCGGGCAGCAGCAGCGGGTGCTGCTGGCCCGGGCCCTGTGCGCCGCCAAAAGCCTGCTGATCCTGGACGAGCCTATCACCGGCCTGGATCCCGCCGCCGCCCAGGACCTGTACAAGACCCTCTCCTATTTGAACCGGAAGGAGGGCATGGCGGTGGTGATGGTGACCCACGATCTGAAGGCTGCCCTGCGCAGCGCCCGGACGGTGCTGCACATCGGCCGCAGCAGCTTCTTCCTGGGCACTGTAAGCGACTATCTCTCCTCCCCCCAGGGGCGGAGGTTCCGGGAGGTGGAGGAATGAGCCTTTCTCTGATGCTGACCTATCCCTTCATGCAGCGGGCCCTGATCGCCGGGACCCTGGTGAGCCTGTGCGCCGCGCTGCTGGGCGTATCCCTGGTGCTCAAACGGTACTCCATGATCGGGGACGGCCTGAGCCACGTCTCCTTCGGGGCCCTGGCCATCGCCGTGGCCCTGGGGGTCACGCCGCTGTATTTCTCCATTCCCGTGGTGATCCTGGCGGCGTTCTTCCTGCTGCGGCTGGCCGCCAATCCCCGGTGGAACAGCGACGCGGCCATCGCCGTCATGAGCGCCTCGGCCCTGGCCATCGGCATCATTGTCATCTCCAGGACCACCGGCATGACCACGGACGTGGACAACTATATGTTCGGCAGCGTGCTGGCCATGACCTGGGGGGACGTGGCGCTGTCCGCGGTGCTGTCCGCCGCGGTGCTGGTACTGTTCGTGCTGTTTTACCACAAGCTCTTCGCCGTGACCTTTGACGAGAGCTTCTCCCGGGCCACAGGGCTGCGGGTGGACCGGTACAACACCCTGCTGGCCATTCTCACCGCCCTGACCATCGTGCTGGGGATGCGGATGATGGGCGCCATGCTGATCTCCTCCCTGGTGATCTTCCCGGCGCTGACGGCCATGCGGCTGTTCAGGAGCTTCCGGGGCGTGGTGGTCTGCGCCGGCGTCACGTCGGTGTGCTGCTTCTGCGCGGGCCTCATGGCCTCCTGGACGCTGTCCACGCCGGTGGGGGCCTCGGTTGTAGTGGGCAATCTGGCGTTGTTTCTGCTCTCCTGCGGGGTCAGCTGGCTGCGCGGGCGCTGAGTGTCCGCGGGAAGCCGGGGGAGTCCCCCGGCTTCCCGCGGATTTTTTGTTCCAAATCCGGGAAGAATCTGTCAGAAAGGGCTTGCGCTTTCCCAGCATCTGTGCTATGATGCGTATGTTAGAAGAGTAAGGTATGTGGAGTGGGCTGCGGGTCCGCTCTTTTTCTTGGCCTTTTTCGGTCAGGCAAATTTTCTGGAACTTGTCAAAAGAAGGGAGTCCTCCCATGAAAAAGATCACGGAACTGACTGCGGAACTGGCGGCCCCCGCCATTGCGGAGCAGGGCTGCACCCTCTGGGACGTGGAATACGTCAAGGAGGCGGGCACCTGGTATCTGCGCATCCTGCTGGACAAGGAGGGCGGCGTGGACATCCTGGACTGTGAGGAGATCTCCCGGAAGGTCAGCGACCTGCTGGACGAGGCGGATCCCATCGAGGGCAGCTACACACTGGAGGTGGGCTCCGCCGGCGCCGAGCGGGTGCTGAAGCGCCCCTCTGATTTTCAGCGGTTTCTGGGCAGTCCCGTGCTGGTGAAGCTGTATCGGGCCCGGGACGGCCGGAAGGAATTCGCCGGCTATCTGAAGGGCTATGACGAGGCCACCGGCGATGTCACCGTTACCGTCGGCAGTCAGGAGCTGTCCTTCCCCAAGAAGGAAACCGCCCTGGTCCGCCTGCGTGTGGAATTTTAGCCAATTATCGTCCCTGTGAGACGTATTTTATAACAACAAGGAGAATCAGTCAGATGAAAGGCAAGAAGCAGAAGGAGCCCGTAGGCTTCAATCCCGCGGAGATCTTCGCGGCACTGGATCTGCTGGAGAAGGAGCGGGGCATCCCCAAGTCCTTTATGATGGAGAAGATCGTCCAGGCCCTCACCACCGCCTACAAGCGGGATCACGCGGATGTGGAGAACGTGATCGTGGATGTGGACGAAGAGCACCACGACCTGAAAATGTTCGTTCAGAAGAACGTGGTGGAGGAAGAGGACTATGTGGACCCCGCCAACGAGATGCCGGTGGAGGAGGCCAAGAAACTCTCCGCCAAGTATGAGGCGGGCGACATCGTGAACCTCCCTGTGGACACAGTGGAGTTCGGCCGCATCGCCGCCGGCAACGGCAAGCAGGTCATCATCCAGGGCCTGCGGGAAGCCGAGCGGGGCCAGGTATACGACGAGTTCAACTCCAAGCAGCATGAGATCCTCACCGGCGTGGTGAGCCGCATCGACCCCCGCACCGGCAACGCGTCCCTGCGGATCGGCACCGGCTCCGATTCCACAGAGGCCCTGCTTCTCTCCGGCGAGCAGGTCCCGGGTGAGGAGCTCGTTGAGGGCATGCATATAAAGGTTTATGTGGTGGAGGTCCGCCGGTCCACCCGGGGGCCCCAGGTGCTGATCTCCCGGACCCATCCGGGCCTGGTGAAGCGCCTGTTCGAGCTGGAGGTCCCGGAGATCTATGACGGCACCGTGGTTGTGAAGTCCATCGCCCGGGAGGCCGGCAGCCGCACCAAAATGGCCGTCTGGTCCAATGATGAGAATGTGGATCCCATCGGCGCCTGCGTCGGCCCCAAGGGCCAGCGGGTCGGCAGCATTGTGGAAGAGCTGCGGGGCGAGAAGATCGACATTGTCAAGTGGAGCGAGGATCCCGCGCAGTTCATCGCCGCCGCCCTGGCCCCCGCCGACGTCCTGGATGTGTGGATGGCGGACGAGGGCAAGGCCTGCCGCTGCATCGTGCCGGACGACCAGCTGTCCCTGGCCATCGGCAAGGAGGGCCAGAACGCCCGCCTGGCAGCCCGGCTCACCGGGTACAAAATCGACATCAAGCCCGAGAGCTATCATGAGGAGGAGGCCGAGACGCCCCCTGCGGAGGATGCAGAACCCGTGCAGGAGGCTCCCGCCGGCGAAGAAGCTTAAGAATCTGATAGAAAGGCGGCCTGTGAAATGCCGAAAATAAAGAAGATCCCCCAGCGGCAGTGCGTGGGCTGCCGGGAGATGAAGGATAAAAAGTCCCTGCTGCGGGTGGTCAAGGCCCCGGACGGCACCGTGTCTCTGGACTTCGGCGGCAAAAAGCCCGGCCGGGGCGCCTATGTGTGCCACGATGTGGCCTGCCTGCAGAAGGCCCGCAAGACCCGGGCCCTGGAGCGGGCCTTTGAGACAGCCATCCCGGCGGAGGTCTACGACGCCATGGAGGCAGAACTGCGAGGTGCGGATGGATCGACATAATATCCTGTCCCTGCTGGGGCTCAGCCTCCGGGGCGGCCGCCTGGCCGTGGGGGAGGAACCCGTGGAGGCTGTGGCCCGGGCCAGGGATGCCCGGGTGCTGCTGCTGGCCTCCGACGCGGCAGAGGGCACCCGCCGCCGGTGCGAGCACTTCGCCCAGGCCGGCGACTGCCTGTGGCTCCGGATCCCCTTTTCCAAGGAGGAGCTGGGCCGGGCCCTGGGCCGGACCGCCGTGGCCATCACGGCGGTGACGGATGTGGGCCTGGCCGACGCGCTGCTCCGCCGCCTGGCGGAGCTGGACCCGGAGCAGTACCAAGATGCGTCGGAACGGATGGCCCTGAAGGCCCGCCGGGCCGCGGAGCGCCGGGAGGAACAGGCCGCCCACGAGAAGAACCTCCGCCGGGGCAAGCGGCGCCCGAAAGCTCCGCCAGCGGCAAAAGCCGGGCCGCCGGCGGAGCGATCCAAGCCGCCGGAGCGCGCGCCGAAGGGGAACCGTCCCCGGGGCGCAAGGCCGGACCGGCCCCGCCCCTCCAGGGCAAACCGCCCCAAGCCGAAGGCAAAGGCAGATCCGTATGCGCACAGCCGCCCTGTAAAAAAGGGCAAGGGCTCCTTCCGCAAGAAGGACACGCGCTGACGGGCTGCGGCGCTGCGGCATTGGGCCGCGGCGGATGCTTGAAAAAAATCCCCAGCCTCCGGGTTGGAGCTAAACGAGGTGTTTTGATTGGCTATTGAAAAATACAGGGTGCATGAGGTCGCAAAGGACTTCGGGCTGCCCACCAAGGTCATCATGGAGATTCTGACAAAGTACGCCGAGCCTCCCAAGAACCACATGCAGGTCCTGACGGACCGGGAGCTCTCCCTGATCTTTGAATATCTGACCCAGCATCATCAGGTATCCAGCATCCAGGTGATCTTTGCAGATACCTATAAGGAAGCCGCTAAGGAGGCGGCCAAGGAGTCGCCCAAGCAGGAGCCTGCCAAGGCCGCGCCCGCCCAGGGGGCTGCCCCTGCCAAGGCTGCGCCGGCACAGGCCGGACAGGGCGGCAAGCAGCCTCAGCAGTCCGCCCCCGCGAAGCCCGTTGTGCAGCAGCCCGTATCCCGGGTGCCGCAGAAGAAGATCGTGGATACCCGCAAGGGCGGGGACGTGAATCTGGCCAAGTACGACGAGCGCCTGGAGGATCTGGGCGGCGAGCGCGGCGCCCGTATGGAGCGCCGGGGCGGCAAGGAGAAGATCCGCACCAACAACCAGCGCCGGGGCGGCATGACCTTCTC
>CAMMCS010000131.1 GCA_946494635.1 uncultured Oscillibacter sp.
ACCAGCAGAACAAGCTGGCGTCCTACTTCGGCGTGTCCCTCTTCTATCTCCGGGGGGAGACCAACGACACCACCCAGATGTCCGACTGGATGGACGGGGCGTTCCTGGACGAGCCCACCCCGGCGCCGGCCCCCAAGCGGGCGGAAAAGCCGGTCGCGGCGGCGTCCTCCGGCGGGGAGGGCGGCACCATGTTCGACGCCTTCCTCGCCAGCAAGAAGTTCCAGGAGGCCCTGCGGGCGGCGGTGCTGGACACCCTCCGCACGCCGGAGGGCCAGGAGCTCCTGGCCAAGGCCATCCGCAGGGAGCTGGCCAACCGGCAGAAGTAAACAAAAGAAGGGGCGCGGGAAACTTCCCGCGCCCCTTCTTTTTTCAGAGGCCTCGCAGAGTTTCGCGTCCGCAGACGCGAAAAAACTGAAATCCGTTTTCCGCCGCGACACGCGCGTGGCGGAAAACACAACTCGGCGGGCAAGTGTGAGTTTTGGCCATTCCTCGCGGCCAAAACTTGCGCGCAGCACGCCGCAATTCCCTCGCAAAAGCGGCCTGCCGCTTTTGCGATTAGAGGCTCTTGACGAACTTCTCCATCCGGTCCAGGCCCTCTTTCAGATCCGCGTCGGAGTAGCAGTAGCTCAGGCGGGCGAAGCCCTCGGTGCCGAAGTGGATGCCCGGGATGATACCCACCAGGCTCTCCTTCAGCATCCGGGTGCAGAAGGTGTTGGAGTCCATGCCGAACTTCCGGATGTCCACAAACATGTAGAAGGCGCCCTCCGGCTTCTCCACGTCCAGGCCCATGCCGATGAGACGCTGGTAGACATAATCCCGGCGCTTCCGGAAGATCTCGACGGTGGCGCTGGTGTCCGTCTCCAGTGCCTTGACGCAGGCCTGCTGGACAAAGGAGGGGACAGATGTGACGCAGTACTGATGGAACACCTGGATCCGGTCCATCAGGCTGGCGTCCGCCATGCAGTAGCCCAGCCGCCAGCCGGTCATGGCATAGGGCTTGGAGAAGCTCTGGATCACCACGATCCGGTCCCGCATGTCCTGGTACTCGGAAAAGCTGTGGTACCCGTCCGTATAGGTCAGGGTGCGGTACACGTCATCACACAGGACGAAAATGGGCTTGTCCTTCAAGATGTCGTGGACGGCGTCCAGCGTCTCCTTGGAGTACATGCAGCCGGTGGGGTTGTTGGGGGAGGTCAGGATGATGGCCTTGGTCCTGTCGGTGATGGCGGCCCTCAGCTCCTCCGGCACGATCTGGAAGTGGTTGTGCTCCGTGGGCAGGGGGACGGGCACGCCGCCCTGGAGCTTGACCAGCGCCTCGTACAGGCCGAAGGCGGGGGTGGGGATGATGACCTCGTCTCCCGGGTTCAGGATGGTGGAGAAGGCGGCGAACAGCGCCTCCGTTGCACCCACCGTCAGGATGATCTCGCTGGGGGCGTAGTGGAGGCCATGGGCCTCGGCCTCGAACCTGGAGATGGCCTCCAGGGCGTAGGGATAGCCGTTGCCGGGGGGATAGTGGGTGTCGTTGGCGTCCAGGGCGGCCTTGGCGGCCTCCTTGATGGGATCGGGGGTATTCAGATCCGGCTCGCCGATGGTGAAGGCGCAGGCGCCGGGGGTGTCCCGCACCATATAGGTGAACTGCCGGATGCCGGACAGCTCCACGCCCAGTACATGGCGGTTCAAGGTCAGATCCATGGGTCTCACGCTCCTTTGTTGATTTATGGAAATCAGTATAGCCGGATGCGGTTGGGATGTCAACGGCAGTTTCCACAAAAAGGGAGGCGGCGGAAAAAGAGGCCCCGCCGCGAGGCGCGGCGGGGCCTTGAAATTGGATCGATTCAGGCGGCTGCCTCGGCAGCGGCGCCATTTTCGGCGGCTTCAGCGGACGGCTCCGCTTCAGGCTGCGTTTCCGCGGCGCGGTCCGGGAAAGGGCCGACCTCACTGCCGGCGGAGATCCCGTCGGCCTGATAGATCAGGAAGGTATCCGCTCCCTCCACCGGGGACAGGCGCAGGGGTTCCTGACTGCGGTCATAGTACAGCATGACCCAGTCTCCCACATCCAGCAGGGCTGCCAGGGGATTATCGGCGGTGCTGATCTGGAAGAAGGTTTTCGTGCCGGTGGCGTCATCCTGCCCGGCACCCAGGAAGTACTGGGTATTTCCGCCGATCACCGCGGTACGGATCTCGGTGATGTCAAATTCCACAGACCCCCGGTCACCGATGGATTCGTCCACAGACGACTCGCTGTCGGAGATGAGGCCGTTGTCCGCCAGGGTCCGGCGGTAGTTGGCCTCGCACTCCGCCACGGTGCCGCCGGTCTCCACGATGTTGTACTGCTGCACGTTCACCATGGCGTACATCTTCACCAGGCCGTCGTTGCCCTTCAGGGCCATGAAGTAGGTGGGCTGGTCGGCGATGTTCAGCAGCAGGGGGAAGGTGGCGATATAGTTCATCTGCTGGACCTGGCTCTGGGCGGAGGCCTGGGCGGACGCCTCCGTGGCGCCGGAGACGGAGTAGAAGTGGGTCTCCTTGGTCCGCTGGTTGGAGAGGATGAAGCCGATGTTGGACTGGTCCGAGGTGACGGAGGTGACGCCGGTGTACATATACACGTCATCGCCGATGGCGATGTAGTTGTACCCGTCGGTGGTCAGCGTCACGTCCCGCTGGCCGAACATGGAGTTGATGAAGCCGTTGTGGTACATGCCGTAGTAGTCGTACTGCTCCATGATGAGGTCCGCGTCGTACACATGGTCCACCCAGCTGGGGACCTCCTCGTAATACTGGCTCTCGCCGGTGACGGCGTCTACCAGCACCGCGCCCTGGATGTCCGTGCCGCCGAAGAGGCCGATGGTCTTCACCATCCGGGGGCAGACCCAGTAGGGGTGCCCCTCCTCGTCGATCTCGAACACCGGGTCGGCGAACATGAAGGTGGGATAGTGGAACCGCAGATGCCGGGGCAGATAGCGGCCGAAGTGCTCGGCGGTGGTGTACTTCATGCCCTCGTCCAGGCGGACCACCTCCGCCTCCTGGGTCACCATGTCGATGATGAGGTAGGCGGGCAGGCCGTCGGACCGGTTGGTGAACCACTTGATCAGATCCCCGTAGGCCAGGGAGGTCACCCGCACGGGCCGGCCCTGGTAGTTGATCTGAGTGTAGGAGGGCAGGATCTCAAACTGGGAGACCATGTCGCTGAGCTCGCCCAGCACCCGGCTGCCGAGCCTTGCGGCGGAGTCCTCATCCAGCATGGGGATCTGGTCGTAGCTGATCTCCTCCACCTCCGCGGCGAAGTCTCCGGTCCGGACATCCAGCAGCTTGCTGTAGCTTCCGGCCCGAATCACCACCCAGGAGGTGAGGCCGCCGATGACGATGGCGGCGATCAGAGCCGCCAGGACCAGGAAGGGGATGGTGCACTGCTTTTTCACAAAGCCGAAGTACCCGCCCTCCCCCTGAAAGCCGGAGGTGAGCACGGCGCACACGCAGTACACCGCGCACAGCAGGAACACGAAGACATAGAACTCCTCCGCATGGAAGTTCAGGGCAGGCAGCTCGAAGTAAAAGTACCCCAGGCCGAACAGCAGCGTCACGCCCAGATTGATGAGCGTCCGGGTGAAGGCGTTGCCGATGGCCTTGCGGGGCTTCCGCTCCCGCCTGGGCCGCTGGGGCTGGGAGGCGTCCCCACCGCTGAAACCGCCGAAAGCGCTGGGGTCGAAGCCTCCAAAGTTAAATGAAAATGGCATGAAAACCCAATTCCTCCTTTTTCAGATGGGCCGAATTGAAACCCATGATACAGGAAAAGTGTGAACAAATCAAGGGTTCCCGTCAGAACACCATTCCGATTCCGAAAAGATTATGGTAAAATCAAAACAACATGTAAGCTCGGTGCGGAAACTGCGTGTAGAGAAGTGGAGAGGAGGGGCGGCGTTGGAGGATGCCCGGATCGTGGAGCTGTACTGGGAGCGGGACGAGGCGGCCATTGCGGAGAGCAGCGCCAAGTACGGCGGCTACTGCTATCAGATCGCCTTCCGTATCCTGGCCCTGCGGGAGGATGCGGAGGAGTGCGTGGGAGACACCTGGCTGCGGGCCTGGGAGGCCATGCCGCCCAGCCGCCCCGGCAGGCTGGATACGTTCCTGGGGAAAATCACCCGGAACCTGTCCCTGGACCGCTGGCGGGCCCTGCGGGCCCAGAAGCGGTGGCAGGGACAGGCGGAGCTGGCGCTGACGGAGCTGGGGGACTGCCTGCCCGCCTCCGGCGGCGTGGAGCAGGAGGTGGAGGCCGCCGCCCTAGCGGAGAGCCTGAATCGCTTTTTGGAGGCCCTGCCCCAGGAGAAGCGGGTGCTGTTTGTCCGGCGGTACTGGTATCTCTGCTCCGTGGAAGAGCTGGCCGCCTGGAGCGGCAGGCGGCGGGGCACGGTCTCCGCAGCGCTGTTCCGTCTGCGGCAGGACCTGCGGGAACACTTGGAGAGGGAGGGATTCACCCTATGACGAGGGAACAGCTGCTGGATGCTGTGGGAGACATCCGGGATGCGTTCATCCGGGAGGCTGCGCCGCCGGCCGCCTCGTACCGGAAGCGGCGGGAATTCCCCTGGACCGGCGCGGTGGCGGCCTGCCTGGCGCTGATGATCGTGGGCTCCACATTCTTCCTGTCACAGATGGACATGGGGGACGGGGCCACCGGAAGCGACGGTGCCTCTGCCGCCACGGAGGACACGGCGGAGGTCGGCGAGTCCGGCGGAGCGGCGAACGGTGCAGCGGACGGCACAGATGATTCCGAGCCGGGGACAGGGGCGCTCACTGTCACAGTGGATGGCACGGTGTATGTGCAGGCAGGCGGCGTGAGCCGCCATCCGGAGACCTGCCCGGAGGGTTTCTCCTACGCTGGAGAGGCGGAGCTGCCGGACACCGGGGAGCTTTGCCCCTACTATGCCGATCCGGACCGGCCGGGGCAGATCTATGTCTATCAGAGCTGCTGGGATGAGGAGACCGGAACCACCTATATGGCCTATGTCCGCTACGAGGCGGAGACAACAAACTGACCGCGGGCGGAAGGAGAAAGCGGGGCCGCCGGAGGGGATTCACCTCCGGCGGCCTTTTGCTTATGATCTTGCGTGTCCTCACGGCAGCATCAGCAGCTTTTTCAGAAATTCCAAACCGTGGGGCAGGACGGCTTCGTCATCAAAGGCGAAGTCCGGGGCGTGAAGCTGGGGCGTGTCCCCGGTGCCCAGGAAGAAGAACAGTCCCGGCACATACTGCTGATAGAAGGAGAAGTCCTCCGCCGCCAGCACTGGCTTTTCCAGCAGCAGCGGCGCGTCCTCGCCCAGCTGGGCGGCGATCCTCTGATAGAGCTCCTCGTGGTTCCACACGGCGGGATACCCCTCGCTGAGATGGACGTCCACGGTGCAGCCGGTCTCCGCTGCCACGGACCGGCCGATGTCCTTCAGCTGCTGGCGGCAGAAGCGGAAGGTGTCCTCCCGGTAGGTGCGCAGGCTGCCCTCCAGCACGGTGCGGCCGCTGATGGCGTTCCGGACCGTGCCGGAGACCATTTTGCCGAACCGCAGCACCCGGGGCTGGTCTGGGGGCAGCTGCTCCATCATGTCATAGGCCCGCTGGAGGTAGGAGATGCCCGCCG
>CAMMCS010000132.1 GCA_946494635.1 uncultured Oscillibacter sp.
TGGAGAAGGGAGACGCCCCCCTGGCGGACTCCCTGGCGTTGTTCGAGGAGGGGACAAAGCTGATCGCCGCCTGCTCCAAGGAGCTGGACGCGGCGGAACAGAAGGTGGTCAAGCTGATGAAGGGCCCCGACGGTGCGCCGGTGGAGCTGCCCTTTGAGGAAAAGGAGGACTGACCATGGACTTCAAACAGGAAATGGAGACGGCCCGCCAGATGGTGGAGGCCCGGCTTGCGGAGTTCTTCCCCGGCGACGGGCTGCAGGAGGCCATGCGCTACAGCCTGCTGGCCGGGGGCAAACGGATCCGGCCCATCCTCACCATGAAGTTCTGTGAGGCCGCCGGCGGGAAGCTGGGGGAGGCCCTGGACTTCGGCTGCGGTGTGGAGATGCTCCACACCTACTCCCTGATCCACGACGACCTGCCCTGCATGGACAACGACGATCTGCGCCGGGGCAGGCCCACCTGCCACAAGGTCTATGGCGAGTGTGTGGCCACCCTGGCAGGGGACGCCTTGCAGGCGGCAGCGTTTCAGACGGTGCTCTCCGCCAAGGGGCCCTGGCGGGGAGAGGGAAAGGTCGCCCCAGCCCTGGCGGCGAACTTTCTGGCGGTGGCGGCCGGTGAGCGCGGCATGTGCGGCGGCCAGTATCTGGACACCATCGGCGACGGGAAGGTGATCCACACCGCCGAAGAGCTGACGGCCATCAATGACAAGAAGACCGGGGCCCTGCTGCGGGCGGCCTGTCTGATGGGCGTCGCCGCCTCCGCCGGGCACCGGAAGGTGGAGGAGAACTGCTGGGACTCCGCAAAGGACTACGCCACCAACCTGGGACTGGCCTTCCAGATCCGGGACGATATGCTGGATGTGATCGGAAACGCCGCGGAGTTCGGCAAGCCCATCGGATCCGACGCCTCCAACGAGAAGTCCACCTATGTGTCCCTGCTGGGGATTGAGGAATGTGAGCGCCGGGTGCTGGACTACACGGAGCGGGCCAAGGCCGCCCTGAGAGCGGGGACGTGGCGGGGCGGCACGGAATTCCTGGCCGCCCTGGCGGACTCCCTGGCGGAGCGGACCAAGTAAACAAGCGGAGCAGGGGAGGGGCCGCCGGAAGCGCGGCTCCTCCTCTTTGCCTCCGCGGCCGCCGGGCAGTTCTGCGCACCAAAAAATTCCTCTTCAAAATATACGGAATATGTTGTATATTTATGAAAAATGTGCTATACTGACCGCTGATGAGCGGACGAGGGGAATTACGGCGCATCTGCCGTCCGGAGATCCCCGTCCGCTTCCTGCTGCGGCCCTGCCGCGGCGGCGCTCAGGCACGGCGGCATGTTCCTGCCGGTCCTGCGGATGAAAAGGAGGCGTAAGCCCTTTGATCTTAGAGAAAATCCACGCCCCGGCGGACGTGAAGGCCCTGGACAAGGGGGAACTGGAGACGCTATGCCGGGAGCTTCGGCAGTTCCTGGTAGACAGTGTCTCCCAGACCGGCGGACACCTGGCCTCCAATCTGGGGGCAGTGGAGCTGACGGTGGCGATCCACCGGGTGTTCGACACGTCGAAGGACCGGCTGGTATTCGACGTGGGACACCAGTGCTACGTCCACAAAGCCCTCACCGGACGGCGGGAGCTGTTCTCCACCCTGCGGCAGCTGGACGGCCTCTCCGGCTTTCCCAAGCCCCGCGAGAGCTGTCACGACGCCTTTATCGCCGGGCATGCGTCCAACTCTGTCTCTGTGGCTCTTGGGATGGCAAGGGCAAGAACTTTACAGCGGGAGGACTACAGTGTCCTGGCCCTGATCGGGGACGGGGCCCTCACCGGCGGTCTGGCCTACGAGGGGCTCAACAACGCCGGCGCGTCCGGCGAGCCGCTGATCGTCATTCTCAATGACAACGGCATGTCCATCAACCCAAATGTGGGGGCTGTGGACAGCCATTTGAGCCAGATCCGTTCAAAGCCAGCCTACTACCACTTCAAAAAGTGGTACCGCCAGCTTTTCGGCCCTCACCCAATGGAGAACCGGCTGTACCGGTTCAACCACAAGGTCAAGACTTCCCTGAAAAAGGCCCTGTGGCCCGGCAGCACGCTGTTTGAGGACATGGGCTTCACCTATCTGGGCCCTATTGACGGCCACGATCTGGACCGGTTGGTCCATGTGCTGGCCTGGGCCAGGGAGCTTCGGTGCCCGGTGGTGGTCCATGTCAAGACGGTCAAGGGCAAGGGCTACCCCTTCGCGGAGCGGAATCCCGACAAGTTTCACGGAGTGGGCCCCTTCGACCCGGAGACCGGCCTTTTGAAAAAGAGCGGGGGAGATGACTTCTCCGCCGTGTTCGGCAAGACCCTGGCCTCCTGCGCGGCAGAGGATGGGCGGATCTGCGCCATCACCGCCGCCATGGCGGACGGCACAGGCCTGACGCCTTTCGCCAAGGCGTTTCCGGACCGGTTCTTCGACGTAGCCATTGCTGAGGGCCATGCGGTGGCCATGGCCGCGGGCCTTGCCAAGCAGGGGATGATCCCGGTATTCGCCGTGTACGCATCCTTCCTTCAGCGGGGGTACGACCAGCTGATCCACGACGTGTCCCTCCTGAACCTCCATGTGGTGCTGGGGGTGGACCGGGCGGGCCTGGTGGGCGCCGATGGAGAGACCCACCACGGCAGCTTTGACGCGCTCTTCCTCTCAGAGATCCCGGGGTTCACCGTGCTGTGCCCCGCCAGCTTTGCGGAGCTGCGGCGGATGCTGCGCCGGGCCCTGTTCGAGATCCCTGGCCCCGTGGCGGTCCGCTATCCCCGGGGCGGCGAGGGAGACTACCGGGCAGACCAGTCAGAGGGCGCGGCGACGGAGCTGCGGCCCGGAGGAGACGTGACCATCCTCTCCTATGGCGTGATGGTGAACCAGGCCCTGGCCGCGGCAGAGCTGCTGGAGCAGCGGGGCGTCTGTGCCAGGGTGGTGAAGCTCAACCAGATCGCCCCCCTGGATTTCGACCTGCTCGCTCCTTGGCTGGCCGGCACCGGCACCCTTCTGGTTGCCGAGGACGCCTTCGGCGCCGGGTGCGTGGGCCAGCGGGTGGCAGCCATTCTGGCAGAGGGCGGCGCCGCCCCGAAAAAGCTGATTCTGAAAAACCTGGGCAAGACCTTCCAGCCGGAGGGGACGGTGCCGCAGCTGCAGCACCGGGCCGGCATCGACGCTGCCGGCATCGCCCAAGCGATTCTGGAGGCGGGAACATGAGCGGAAAAAAACGGCTGGACGTGCTGCTGGTGGAGCGCGGGTTCCTGGAGAGCCGGCAGAAGGCCCAGGCAGTGATTATGAGCGGCGACGTGTTCGTTGCGGGCCAACGGGTGGACAAGCCCGGCACCGCCGTGGCGGAGGACGCGGAGATCTCCGTCCGGGGCGCGCTGCCCTATGTGAGCCGTGGCGGGCTGAAGCTGGAAAAGGCCATGACTGCCTTCCCCATTGACCTGGAGGGTGCTGTCTGTGCCGACATCGGCGCCTCCACTGGCGGCTTCACCGACTGTATGCTGCAAAACGGTGCCGCCAGGGTCTATGCCGTAGACGTGGGATACGGCCAGCTGGCCTGGAAGCTCCGGGAGGATCCCCGGGTGGTGTGCCTGGAACGGACCAACGCCAGGTATCTCACCCATGAGCAGGTGCCGGATGAACTTGACTTTGCCTCGGTGGATGTGAGCTTCATCTCCTTGAAGCTGATCCTGCCGCCTTTGAACGGCCTTTTGAAAGACGGCGGCCACGCCGCCTGCCTGGTAAAGCCTCAATTCGAGGCCGGTCGGGAGAAGGTGGGGAAGAAGGGCGTGGTTCGGGATCCGCATGTCCATCTGGAGGTGCTGGAGCACTTTCTGGGCCATGCCAGGGAATCCGGCTTTGCCGTCCTTGGGCTGACATTTTCCCCCATCCGGGGCCCGGAGGGGAACATCGAGTATCTGGGGTATCTTGAAAAGGGTCCCTGGCAGGATCGCACATTTGATCTGAAGGCTCTGGTGGATGCGTCCCACCAGACCCTGAAGGAGCACGGAGAGGGGGGCAATCCATGAAAAAGATCATTCTCTGCCCGAATCCCAGCCGGGACCAGGGCCTGTCCGCCACCCGCCGGGCAGAGGAAATCTTGCAGGAGATGGGCTTTCACACAGTGGTGTGCCCGCCCTTCAAGGATCAGCGGGGCGGCGGCTACGGGGACTATCCGGTGCGTCCCCTGCCGCCGGAGCTGAAGACCGCGGATCTGCTGATCACCCTAGGCGGGGACGGCACGATCCTGCATCTGGCCAAGCTGGTGGCGCTGCACAAAATTCCGGTGCTGGGCATCAACATGGGGGGCCTTGGCTTCATCGCGGAGCTGGAGGCCGGCGAACTGGACGCCCTGCGGAAGCTGAAGGACTGGGACTTCCAGACGGAGCAGCGGATGATGCTGGACGTGTCCGTCCAGCGGGAGGGCCGTCAGATCTACACGAACCTGGGTCTCAACGACGCGGTGATCCGGGAGGGCCCTATCTCCCATGTGATCCACCTGAAGATCTCCTCCGACGGACGGCACCTGGCAGACATCGCCGGGGACGGCGTCATCGTGTCCACACCCACCGGGTCCACGGCCTACTCCCTGTCTGCCGGCGGCCCGGTGGTGGAGCCGGTGGCCCAGACCATGGTGGTCTGTCCCATCTGCACCCACAACATGCGCTTTTCCTCTTACGTCCTCTCGCCGGAGCACACCCTCACCATTGAGCTGGAGCGCAACGGCCGCAAGCCGGTGTACCTGTTCGTGGACGAGAGCCGCGCCTTCTCCCTGCGGGCTGACGACCAGGTCCAGGTTCGCCGGTCCAAACACACGGTGCGGCTGGTGCGCCTGTCAGAGCGGAGCTTCTGTGAGATCTTCGCTCAAAAAATGCTGCCAGGAGGTTTTACCGATGAAAAATGACCGGCAGAGCATGATCCTGGAGATCATCAGCCAGGAAAATATCGAAACCCAGGAGCAGCTGCTCGCCCGCCTTCAGGAGCGTGGCATTACCAGCACACAGGCCACCATCTCCCGGGACATCAAGCAGATGCATCTGATTAAAGAGCCGGTGGGCCGGGGTGTATACAAGTACGCTTTGTCCGGTAACCGGACAAAGCTGAACTTCGCCGAGAAGCTGCGGACCATCTTCCGGGAGAGCATCACCAGCATCGACTCCGCCCAGAACATCGTGGTCATCAAGACCATGCCGGGGCTGGCCAGCGCCGCCTGCGCTGCCCTGGACGACATGGGAGTGGCCTGCATGGTAGGCTCTCTGGCGGGGGATGATACCGCTTTTCTGGTAATGCGTGACACAGAATCTGCGGCGGATTTCTGCCAGGAGATCAAGGAGATGCTGTGATCCCTGCGGGGGCTTTTTGGTTTGGCATACTTGCCAGGACGGTGCGTAGGGGCGGCAATCTGCCGCCCGGAGTGATGCGGGCCGCCGTCCGGCAGCCTCGGGAATCTTTGCTCCCGCAGGGGGCTTGTCCAGCGGGATGCACCCCCCATTGTCGTCGTCGCAAAGTCCGCTAAGCTCCGTTTCCGCCTGCGGCGAAAACTGCGCCCGCTCCCTTGCTCCTCCTCTCC